>JBBPZF010000515.1:0-7734 GCA_038199105.1 Chitinophagales bacterium
CTGTAAAAATTATTTATAATAATGATTTTGCAAATGGAATGACAACTTCCATACAAAGGGGAATCTATGCTGCTAACGGTAACGGCTTTATGATCTGCCTCGGCGACGTGCCATTTATTACTTCGCAGGAATATAGAAAATTATATACTTTTTTTGAAGAGCAAAGGAGAATAAATGAGGCATGCATTTGCATAGCTGAGTATAAAAATCAAAAAGGCAATCCAGTAATTTTTTCATCTTTTTACAAAAAGCAAATATTAGATCATACCAATATGGAAGGGTGCAAAGACATTGTGCAGGCTAATAAAGAAAATGTATTTGTTGTTGAAATGGTTTCGGAAAATATATTGAAGGATATTGATACATTAGAAGATTATAATGATGCTATTTCTTCTTAAAAGCTATTCAAGATTATCTATTTTGCATTTGACTTAAACAGTAATAATTTATGGCTACAAACATATCTGCTATTCACTTAAAAGCTTCAAAGGAAAGAGTTTGGGATGCTTTAACTAATCCCGGGCTTGTAAAACAATGGCAATATGGGAGCGACCTTATTACAAATTGGGAAGTTGGAAGTACTATAAAATTCAGAACCGAATGGGAAGACAAAGTATTTGAACAATGGGGCAACGTTTTAGAAATAATTCCATTACAATTAATTAAGTATAGCCTTTTTGCTCCACGTCCCGGCCTTGAAGATAAACCTGGAAATTATTTCATAATGAATTATAAGTTGAGCGAAGAAAATGGTGGCGTACAGCTCGAGATAATCCAGGAGGATAATAGGGAAGGAGCCATACAGGAAGCACCACAGGGAGAAGAGAACCCGATACTTGGGGGATTAAAAAGCCTGGTAGAAAGTTAGTTTTATTGCTTTAAATTCGATCTTAACAAATAAAAAGATTGCACAATGAGGATAGCTACTTATAATGTAAACGGTGTAAATGGCCGCCTGCCGGTTTTACTGCGCTGGCTTGGGGAGACCTCTCCTGATGTGGTTTGCCTGCAGGAATTAAAAGCGCCACAGGAAAAGTTTCCGGAGGCTGCGATACAAGATGCAGGCTACGATGCCATCTGGCATGGTCAAAAAAGCTGGAACGGTGTTGCTATACTTTCCCGCTCCGGAAAGCCTGAAGAAGTGCGGCGTGGCTTGCCCGGCGACCCTGAAGACCTTCATAGCCGCTACATTGAAGCAAAGATAAATGGGATTATTATTGGCTGTCTTTACCTGCCGAACGGTAATCCTGCTCCCGGGCCAAAATTAGATTACAAGATGAAATGGTTCGAACGATTAACAGCGCATGCTGCAGACCTTCTTGCATCTGATGTGCCCGTAATATTGACCGGTGATTATAATGTGATGCCAACCGAACTCGATGTATACAAACCAGAACGCTGGGTTGACGATGCGCTCTTCCGCCCCGAAGTGCGTTCAGCTTTTAAAACGTTGGTAGCGCAGGGCTGGACAGATGCCGTACGAAAATTATATCCGGATGAAGTCATCTATACTTTTTGGGATTATTTCCGTAACGCTTACGGACGCAATGCAGGCCTGCGTATTGATCACTTCCTGCTTAGCAAGCATGTCGCTAAACGCCTTACTTCTGCGGGTGTTGACCGCAATGTTCGCGGCTGGGAAAAGACAAGCGATCACGCTCCCGTATGGATAGAACTGAACGACGCTAAAGGTGAGAAAAAATAAAAATCAGCGGCAACAATAAGCTCGTTATTTATACAATACTTGTTTGTGCTCGCTAAAATATATTTTACGTTTTGTTCGTGGCAATACTTTCATAATTACCTCGCTTCCATCTTTAGCATATTCCTGCTGATATACACGAAGCTTTTGTTTACACCGGTTGTTTCTAACTCTTCATAAAATATTTTCGCGTAGCGAACCACTTCTTTTATAAGGCGCGTAATTTTTGCCGCAGGTATTTTTTCAGTAAGAGAAAGTGGATGAATCCCTGCCCTGTAGAGTGCTTCATTTCTTATTTTATTTCCTACTCCTGAGAATACTTTTTGATTCATTAAAACATCATCAATTGTTTTATCCGCGTGGCTTTTCAATAGGTTTTTTACAAAGGCCGGATCAAATTTATTGCTCATAATATCAACCCGCCAATCGTATATTTCTTCGGGCTTGCCATCCAGTTTTTGCGCTTTCACTACATACCCGTTTATTTCGCCTTTGGTAAATTCAAGAAAGAATGACCTGTTCACTTTCTTGCGTTCGTTGATTAGTATTTCTCCAAAGAGCATAAGGTGTACACGTACTGTTCCATTGGGGAAAACAAATAATAAATGCTTGCCCCAGGTAAGGATGTCCTGTAATTTCTTTCCTTTTATCCAGTCGGTAGGCATAGGTCCGTATCCGCCGGCTTGTTTGACGACCTTACCTTTGAAAGGCAACAAATTATTTTTCAAATGCAGTAAAGACGGGCCTTCCGGCATAAAAACTACTTTAGGAGATTTGCTAAAAGCAAAAAATTACAATTGGCTTCCTGGCAATTGTAATTTTTTGAATGAAGTTTTTTAAACTAGAAGTCTACTCTTCCTCTTTGATTTTTTTCTCCGCGTCTTTATCATCAAAGCCTTCGCCGAGCCCGTGCATCAGGGAAGAAACAGGCCCTTCCATGTGTTCCTGCGGATCAGTTGTATGAAGGGTTTCAGGATCAGATTTTAATGCATCATTTTCCTGTTCTTCCTTTTCTATTGTTTTTTGTTTGTCGTTCTGCATAGTTATCATTTTCGAATAAAAACATTTTGTTTTCGATATTGTTCGCTGCAACACATAATTAAGCTTACCAGATATGTACACGCAGGCTGTCCGGCCTGTACATTTTATCGCCCGGCTTTATGCCAAATGCTTCGTAAAACTCCGGCACATTTACCACCGGTCCGTTTACTCTTTCTTTTGCAGGCGCATGTACATCTGTCATAACCTGGCTGGCTAAACGCTCTTTTCTTTCTTCATACATCCAGCCCAATGCGTAGCCAAGAAAATATCGTTGCAACTGGGTGAGACCGCCTATTTTTTCATTCTTTTTGTAAGCATCTGTTTTCTTAAAGGCATCGAGCCCGAGCAGCATGCCACCAAGGTCTGCTATGTTTTCTCCCTGTGTTGCATTTCCATTTATATGCAAAGTATCTACGGGGTTAAATTCATTAAACTGCGTGATAATTTTTTTTGCACGGCTGCTGAATTCAGCCGAATCTTTTACCGTCCACCAGTTTTTTAAATTTCCCTGCGGATCATATTGACGACCCTGGTCGTCAAAGCCATGCGTAATTTCATGGCCAACAGTAGATGCGGCAGCATAGCCATATACTAAGGCATCATCAAGATTTTCATCCCTATAACCCGGTACTGCAAAAATACCGGCGGGTAAAACAATCTCATTATTGCTTGGGTTATAATAAGCATTATAAGTTTGCGGTGTCATGTCCCACTCCGTTCTGTCAACCGGTTTACCTAATTTGTTTATCATATAATTGTGCCACCATATTCTTGCTCTTTCAATATTTAATGCAAATGCTCCCTTGTCAATTTTTAATGCGCTGAAGTCTTTCCATTTATCGGGGTAGCCCACTTTTGGAGTAATGCTTGATAATTTTGCAAGTGCTTTTTGCTTCGTGCTGTCACTCATCCACGATAAATTATTTATTCTTTCTTTATAGGCGGCCCGTATGTTTTCTACTATATCATTGTATCGTTTTTTTGCCTTATCGTTAAAATATTCTTTTACAAAAAGCTGACCGAGCGCTTCGCCCATTGAATTCTCCTCTGCATCTAAAACCCTTTTCCAGCGTGGCCTTGGCTCTTTAGCTCCGCTCAAATTTTGTGCGTACACAAATGCGTTATTAAAACTTACTGAATCGAGATAGCCGCTATAACTTTGTATAAGATGAAATTGTAAATAATTTTTCCACGTGTTTATATCGGTGGATTTTATTTCATTATTGAGAGCGGTATAAAATTCCGGCTGGCCTACTATCACTGAATCTAATTTGGTAATACCGATGTCTTGCATAAAATCATTCCATTGAATATTGGAAGCAAGTTTGGAAAGATGCTGCACATCCATTTTATTATAATTTTTATAAGGGTCACGCAAGTCTTCAAGCTTGCGACTTGCCTTTGCAAGTCTCGTTTCAAGTGCATATACCGCAGCTGTATTTTTTTGTGCGGAAGCACTATCGTTTCCTAATTGCTCAAATGTTTTCAACAAATATTTCTTGTAGGCATTTCTTACATTTTCTGTACGACTGTCTGTTTTGAAATAATAATCGCGGTTAGGCATTCCCAGGCCGCCCTGGTCAAGTTTGTAAGCCATCACATCGCTGTTCTTATCATCCTGCGAAACATAATCTCCAAAAAGGCAACGAACACCCTTGGTTTTTAAATCCGCTGCTTCTTTAATTAAGTCATTAACATTTTGAATGGCGTTTATTTTATCAAGATCATTTTTTAAAAGAGAAATGCCGGCCTTATCAAGAGCAACACTATCCATACCGCTTTGCCAGAAGTCGCCGATCTTTTGTGTAACTGTGCCTTCGGCTGCTTTTTTATCTACAGCCTCTTCATTTATTTTTCTAAGGCGTGCGTATAATTCTTCTTCCACAAGATTGCCAATACCCCAGCCACTTTCCGAGGCAGGAATAGGATTTTGCTTTATCCACCCGCCATTGGCATACTCAAAAAAATCTTCACCGGGGCTAACCGTAGTATCCAAATGAGAGGCGAGGATATCGTTAGCCGGTTTGGTTTCTGTGTCAGTAGTAGTACCGGAATTACTATTCGTGTTGCAAGCCATGAAAGAGGCGCATACAAGAGCAACAAACATGATGTCTTTCATTCGATAAAATTTAAGGCTAATGTAAAGAATGATTGGTAAGAGAAAATTTTTTTTTGACAGGTGGAAAGATTTTATTTCATCTTTATAGTTTCATATTTCAGATAACTTGAATACTCAATAAATCACCAATCGCTTTCGCTGTTCTTATTAAATTATCTTTTGTATTTTTTATCGCATCGCTCATTCCTGCCGGCTCGTTATTAATTGAAAGCAGTGCGTCAAAATATTTTTGTAAATCTGTGTCAGTTGTGAGAGGGACTTTACCCGCCATACCTATTACGGGGATATCTTTTTCTTTTGCTCTCAATGCAACGCCATAAGGCCCTTTGCCTTCAAGGGTTTGAGCATCTATGCTTCCCTCGCCTGTTATTACAAGGTCAGCTTTTTGCAATGCTTCATCAAAAGATGTGAGGGTAAAAAAATACTCTATTCCATCAACCAATTTTGCATTACAAAAAGTGGCGAGGCCTGCGGCAACACCACCCGCTGCACCACCATGTTCTATTATTGACATGTCTAACCCTGTTTGTATCAGTGCTACATCACGAAATTTTGTAAGCGCTTTTTCCAACTTATTTCCATCTTCAACCGAGGCTCCTTTTTGCGGGCCAAATATTTTTGGTGCACCGTTTTCTCCCAGCAATTTATTTTTTACGTCACAAAGAATTACCAATTGGCAATCGAGGATTCTTTTATCAAGATTTGAAATATCAATTGCGCTAAGGTTGATGAGGCTTTCAGGCAAGCTTTTTAAAATTTCGTTTTCATTGTTAAGAAAGCGTATGCCTAATGCTTCTAAAATTCCAGTTCCTCCATCTACTGTTGCACTGCCTCCAATGCACATAATAATCTTTTTAACACCTTTATCTAAAGCATGTTTTATTAACTCACCCGTTCCAAATGTTGATGCATGCAATGGGTCTAATTCATGGGGATGTAAAAACTTTATTCCTGATGCATCTGCCAATTCGATCACGGCCGTACTGCCCCCGTCAATCAATCCGAAAGATGATTCTATCTTTCTTGCTAAAGCATCATGCGCTTCTGCCTTTTGAATAATGCCATTTCGTTTTTTAACGATCAGCGCTGCTGTTCCGTCACCGCCATCACCAATGGGAAAACATTCGAAGCTGCAATTCAATTTACTTTGCTGCAGTCCTTCTCCAATAAATTGTGCCACTGCTGAAGCATGGAGACTGTTCTTAAAAGCATTTGGCGCAATAAGTATGTGCATGATGAAAATTAATATTTAATATAAACCTTTCCGCCTGAAAACCTTTTGCGAATGACGTGAACCCACCGGTACCGTCTTTGCGAGGGGCTTTCCAACTTCATAAATTAAATACATCAATCAGCCCCGAAGCAATCTCCTTGAATATAGCAATACTGTCTATTCCAAGAAGATTGCCACGCCGCCACAAGTTGCATTAGAATTGTTAGCTTATCCTGGCGGCTCGCAAAGACGTGACGCGGGCGGGATATCTTGCCTTGTATGTTATAGCTTGCGATTATTCTACCTAATTCAAAATCTTTAAATGATAAATGAAAGCAGATAGACCGTAAGCAATGTTACCAGGCCCATCAGCATGGTTGCTACTGAATAAACCTTTAGCATTGTTTTCATTTCAAGTCCTGAGAATTTTGCTATCACCCAAAAGTACGCATCGTTCGCATGCGATATCATCATGGAACCTGCGCCCATTGACAGCACACAAAGCAGTTTCCCCGTTTCTGTTTCAAGGCCCAATGCAGGTAACATTGGCTGAATAATAGATGCCGCGGTGATAATAGCAACGGTAGAAGATCCCTGCGCGGTTTTAAGAATGAATGTGAGTAAAAATGGAAACGCTATACCAAGGCTGCCTAACGGAAGTGCATTGCTAAAATGCTCTCCAATTTTTGTGGCAGCTAATACGGCACCGAAGGCGCCACCGGCACCAATGATTACTAAAATTCCTCCGGCTTTTTCAGCAGCTTCCTGCAATTGTTTACTTAGTGTATCTCTTGTCCATGACCTGCTGCAATTCAGCGCCAGTAGCACACCAATTGCTAAAGCAATTACGGGGTCGCCCAATGCAGAAAAAATGCTGAGCCATTTGCTCTCTGCAGAATTTTCCAATACTAAAAAAGATTTAAGGGCAATCAAAAGAATAGGGATTAAGACAGGAAGAAATGCTTTGATCGCAGAAGGAGGTTTTGACTTTGCTTCAGGAATTATTTCTTCTTCAACAACAGGAACTTTAATTTTTTTGCCTGCATAATTAGCCCACCAATGCCCGACAAGCATTGCTGGAATTGCCGCAACAATGCCGGTTAAAATTAATTTTCCAAAATCAACGCCGATGATTCCCGCTGCAGATGCTGCACCCGGATGTGGGGGAATTAAACAATGTATGGCGTATAAACCTGTGGCAAGAGAAACGCTTGTGACAACTATCGAGATACCTGTGCGGCTTGCCAAAGAACGGTTGAGCCCGCTTAAAACAATAAACCCTGAATCGCAAAATATAGGCATGCCTACAATAAAGCCGGTGATGCTCATCGCCATTGCTGCATGCCTTTCACCCACCATTTTAAGAATAAAAGAAGCCATAACTTTTGTGCTGCCCGTATGCTCGAGTATTACGCCAAGCGTAGTTCCCAACACAATGATGAAGCCAAGCGATTTCATAATATTTCCAAAGCCTTCCTTAACAGAATCAATAATGCCGGCGACCGGCATTTGCACACCAAGCCCTACAACAAAGCACGCAATAAGCAAAGCAAAAAAAGCATGAACGCGAAACTTTGCCGTAAGAATTACAATCACCGTGATACCCGCCAATAAACAAATCATTACCTGGAGAAAAGAATTTGTCATGAGTGTTCTTTA
>JBBPZF010000516.1:0-2241 GCA_038199105.1 Chitinophagales bacterium
CACACTTGGCGGTGCGCCATCGAGGCTATACGAGATCACCAACTATAGCAGTACTACAACCAACGCAACAGCAACTTTCTTAACTGTTCTGCCGCAAAATTGCTATGGCATTGCTTATCTCAATGGTCAACTGGAAATTACCGGCTCTGATTTTTCGGGCAACTGTTATTATTTTGATTATAATATTGCAACTAACATTTTGGGTGCTGTAAAAAGTTTCCAGGCCGGGCAGCTACCGATTGATAATGCAAGTATTACTCCATCACTTGGCGTTACCATGCAGTTGCTGAATGCAACCAAAATAAATCAAAACACTGCCGACCTCACCTACGAGATTTATGTAAAAAGCTTAGGGAACGTTGCGCTTAATGGTATAAACGTGTCAGATGATCTTGCTACCGTATTTGGTGCAGGAAATATTTCTAATGTGAATGTGGCTTTCGTGCCGGGCGCCAATGCAGCAGGCCTTGTTTTAAATCCTGCTTTTAATGGGAATAACAATACTGCGCTGTTAGCTGCGAATCAAAATCTTGTTAACCAGACGTATGCAAACACGAATTACTTTTTCAAACTTCGATTAGGCGTACGCGTTACTAACCTGCTCCCCAAACAATATTTGACTTCTGCAATTGCGTCAGCTGCCATTGGTAACCAAAACAATTTAAGCCTGGTAAACGTGTCTGATTCTTCAAACAATGGTCCCGAAACTGTTGTAGATCCTAATAATAATGGAAATGCAGGAGAGCCTGGCGAGAATGTGCCTACGCCTTTTAGTTTTGCAACATTGCCGGTAAAATTTATAAGCATCAGCGCTTCCGTCATTGATAAAAATACGTCAAGAGTAAATTGGGTGGTGGCTACACCGATGACTAACTCTGATAAGTTTATAGTAGAATATAGCGCTGACGCAAGAAAGTGGAATAGTGCGGGTGTAATAAATATTGTGAACGCCAACCAGGGCAGTTACCAGTTTTTGCATAGCAACATTCCGACGAGCGATTTATATTACCGCATAAAAGAAACAGACATTGATGGCGCTTATGTATATAGCAATATTGTATCGTTGCATAACAAAAAAACCGCTGACAACTTTGTTATCTTCCCTAATCCTGCCAGTAGTTATATCTCTATTAGTGCACCCAATAATATTACGGGTAAAACAGAATTAATTCTATATGATGCCCTCGGTAAAAAAATAATTTCCAAATTTATGGCTGGTACGGCTGATGAAATGAATACGTCGGCTCTGCCTGACGGGACTTATGTTTTAAAAATTATGAATGATGGAAATTCCACCATGCAGAAAGTGCTGATCATGCATGATAAGTGAGTGAGTGAAATAAGAATGAGTATTAAGTTTACTCGTTCGAATTATACAAATTTGATGAACGTTGATAGATAGCAAACTACAACACCTTTATAATACCTTCTGTGGTTCCCGTTTCACCCATGCGTGGAAAAATGAGTTGTATGCTTCGGGTATGACCCTCTTCTTTCCCATCGGTCATTGCATCCGTTGCAAAGCTGATGTTATAGCCAAGTTCGCTGGCAGCCCGTGCCGTGGCCTCCACACCGATGCTGGTTGAAATACCTGCCAGCACAATGCCGGTAACTGATTTCTTTTTCAACTCTTCATTGAGCGTGGTTTCGAAAAATGCATTCCATGTGTGCTTGGTGATATGAATGTCTGTTTCGGTGACATTTATTTGATCAGTTAATTTATACCAATCATCGCCGGGTGGTGGTGCAGGTGGTTTTGTTTCTTTCCTCGTTTTCGTCCATGCTGCACCGTTAGGGTTTACATTTACTGCTACTATGGGTAATCCTTTTTTTCTGAATGCGTCTATTAACAGGTTTACATTGCTTAATACTTTGTCTATAGGATGTGCCAATGGCTGCGTTACAATTGCATTTTGCAGGTCAATAAGAATGAGTGCGGTGTTTTTATCTAGTTCTGTTATCATTTTAATTTATTAAACTTTCGTTTCCTTTTTTAGTTCCAGGTTTTTTCACCCTTCGTCATTTTGTCTATTGTTTCCTGGTAGCCTTTTTTATCCGCATCGGAAGCAAGATCGAGGGCTTTCTTTTCCCAGTTTAATGCTTCATTTTTTTTACCAAGCTTATAAAGTATATTGGCGTAGGTATCAATAAAGGCAGGGTTTTCTTCATTTTTAAAGCTGCGCTTGCTCCAGTCCAGCGCTTCGGTTACACATTTCATGTCAGGACAATTTTGGAAAACGG
>JBBPZF010000517.1:0-7902 GCA_038199105.1 Chitinophagales bacterium
ATCATTACACACCTGTTGACACTACGCTTATTCCGACCGGTGAAATTAAATCTGTAAAAGGAACGCCTTTCGATTTCACCACTGCAAAAAAGATTGGGAGAGATATTGACCAGGTACCTGGCGGCTACGATCATAATTGGGTCTTAAATAAAAAAGATTCTTCTCTTCAAAAAGTTGCGGAACTAACGGACTCGGTTAGTGGCAGAACAATGGACGTTTATACCACACAACCCGGCTTGCAATTTTATACAGGAAATTTTTTAGATGGGACTTTTACTAACCGCGGTGGCACACCGCTTAAATTGCATACTGCCTTATGTTTAGAGACGCAACATTTTCCCGATTCACCGAACAAACCAAATTTTCCAACAACCATTTTACAGCCTGGCGAAAAATATCACAGCGTTACGATGTATAAAGTGACACATAAATAATCAGTGATAAGATAAAAATGTTTTGTAAAAAAAATAAAATAAAGGAATGAATTTTTTAACAAAGACGCTGTTATTTGCCTGCTTCGCGGGTAGTAGTAATATTGGCTTTTCGCAGCAGAATATAACAACTGAAATAAGTATTGATGCGTCTAAAACTACAGGTCTGTATAAGCCCATCTGGTCTTACTTTGGCTATGACGAAGCCAATTTCACAACCATGAAAGACGGCAAAAAATTGCTGACGGAATTATCGCAATTAAGCCCGTCGCCGGTGTATGTCCGTATGCACAATCTGCTCACTTCGGGAGATGGGAAAGCGGATTTAAAATGGAGCTCAACTAATGTTTATACAGAAGATAAAAATGGCAATCCCATTTACAGTTGGAGGATAGTTGATTCAATTTTTGATGTACTAACGGCAAGGGTTATTCGCCCTATCGCCGAGATTGGATTCATGCCCGAGGCGCTTTCGGTGAAACCCGAACCATATCTCCACCATTGGAAGCCGGGCGTGCCATACGATTCCATTTATACCGGCTGGGCGTATCCACCGAAGGATTATGGAAAGTGGGCGGAGCTTATTTATCAGTGGGTAGATCATTGCATAAAAAGATATGGAAAAGACAAAGTGCAAACCTGGTATTGGGAGGTATGGAACGAACCGAATATTTCTTACTGGAAAGGGACGATGGAAGAATACTTTAAATTATATGATTACACGGTTGACGCGGTAAAAAGGGCTTTGCCTTCAGCTAAAGTTGGAGGTCCAACTTCCACCGGCCCGCGCTGGAACAAAGCGGCTGATTTTCTGCAGTCTTTTTTGCAACATTGTGTTGATGGTGAAAATTATGCAACTGACAAGAAGGGAGCGCCGCTTGATTACATAACGTTTCATGCCAAAGGTGATCCAAAAGTTGTGGATGATCATGTGCAAATGAATATGGCTGTTCAGTTACAGGATGTGGCAAAAGGATTTGAAATTGTGAGCTCATTTCCTTCGTTAAAAAATTTGCCCATTGTCATTGGAGAATTTGATCCCGAAGGCTGTGCCGCATGCTCTGTGAATTACAGTCCGCAAAATGCCTATCGCAATGGTACCATGTATTCAAGTTATACAGCCGCATCCTTTGCTCAGTTATATGCGATGGTAAGGAAATATAATGTCAACCTAACGGGTGCGGTTAGCTGGTCTTTTGAATTTGAGAATCAGCCTTGGTTTGGAGGCTTTAGAGACCTCGCAACAAATGGTGTTGACAAACCCGTGCTGAATGTTTTTCGCATGTTTGGAATGATGAAAGGAAATCTGCTTGAAGTAAATAATTCTAATTCACTATCACTGCAAAGCATCATGGATAGCAGCGTTCGGGGCAAATCCTATGTAGATGCGTTATCAACTCTTGATGCGCATAATATGTACATTATACTTTGGAATTACCATGATGATGAAAATAAAAAGAACGATGCAATGGTTGATTTAATCCTGGATCATTTGCCTGCAAAAAAAGTAAAGATGAAAAGTTACCTCGTAGATCAAAACCATAGTAATTCTTATTCTTTATGGAAAGAGATGGGTTCACCACAAACCCTATCACCTGTGCAACTCAGACGATTGGAAGCTGGCGGCCATTTACAAAAAAATAATTCAGATAAACTAATTAAAGTCAACAACGGAACGCTTCGCTACCATGTAAAATTACAGGCGCAGGCTGTTACTCTATTAACATTAAGCTGGTAATGAAAGCATTCATTTTCGATCTGAACGGAACTATGATAGACGATATGCAATATCATGCCGAAGCCTGGTACAGTATTTTAAATGATGATTTAAAAGCCGGGCTTTCATGGGATGAAGTGAAAACAGAAATGTATGGAAAGAACGATGAACTGCTTATAAGAGTTTTTGGAAATAATCATTTTTCACGGGAAAAGATGCATGAATTATCTATTGAAAAAGAGAGACGATATCAAAAGGCATATTTGCCGAAGCTACAGTTGATAACAGGACTGCAACAATTTTTAGAAAAGGCGGAACATCTGAAAGTACCTATGGCCATTGGTTCTGCGGCAATTCCTTTTAATATAGATTTTGTTTTGGACAATTTAAATATCCGTCATTTTTTCCAGGCTATAGTAAGTGCAGAGGATGTTACTACCAGTAAGCCCGACCCCGAAACATTTATTAAGTGTGCCCAACTATTAAATGTTTCTGCGGAAAGATGTATTGTGTTTGAAGATGCGCCAAAAGGGGTGGAAGCTGCACAGAAAGCCGGAATGAAAACGGTGGTGCTTACTACAATGCATGCTGAAAAAGAGTTTGTAAATTATAAAAACGTGATGGCTTTTGTGCCGGATTATTTATCAGTGACTCCTGAAAGTTTTTTGGATCAACTTTAAAAAAATTAATAATTTTTATCCTTACCTTTTGCAACATTCAATTTGCAATTACACAATGATCAAAAAGAATTTCACTTTTGGAAATATCGTTTCATTGGGATTATTTTCTCTCATCGTTTTTTTATGCGAAGAGCATGCATCGGCACAGGCAAATGATACGCTAAAAGAAATAATAGAAAGAAAAGCTTCCGGTATAAATGCAATAATAAAAAATAATGCAAAAGTAGAAGTGATAGCGGACGGATTCGAATGGGCGGAAGGCCCTGTTTGGATCGAAAGTAAAAAAATGCTGCTTGTATCCGATGTATTTAAAAACAGAATTTATAAATGGACCGCTCAAAAGGGCAAAGAATTATATTTGGACTCTTCAGGCTATACACAATTAAAACCAAGAGGTAAAGAATTAGGCTCAAACGGACTCGCGATAGACAATAGTGGCAGGTTAATATTATGCCAGCATGGCGACAGGAGAATAGCGATTATGAATGCCTCATTAGATCATCCAAAGTCTTCTTTTACAACACTTGCCGGGAGCTATAACGGAAAAAGATTCAATAGCCCCAATGATCTCGCAATTAAAAGTAACGGTGATATATATTTTACTGATCCTCCTTATGGACTTGAAAAAGGAGTTGACGATCCTGCAAGAGAAATACCCTATTATGGCGTTTATAGAGTATCGGCAAATGGTGCGGTTACCTTACTAACAGACACGCTTACACGTCCCAATGGTATTGCATTTTTTCCCGGCGAAAAAAAATTGTTGATTGCTAATTCTGATCCTTTAAAACCTAATTGGTACGTTTATGATGTAAATAAGCAAGGCTTGTTATCAAACGGCAAAATATTTTTTGACGGCACATCTGCCTACCAAAAAGAAAACAGGACGCCAGATGGAATTAAGATTGACAATAAAGGCAACGTGTTCATTCCGGGCCCTGGCGGAGTGTGGATCTTAAATAAAGAAGGAGCAGTGCTGGGAAGAATAAAAGTGAATGTGATTACTTCTAATTGCGCATTTGCAAATAATTTCAAAACGCTTTTTATCACCGCAGATAATTATTTATTAAAAATTGATCTGAGATAAAAATATTTGAGTCTATTATTCAATTGCATAGTAATATTTTTTTGACAAAACCTGTCCATGTCAATATTATCTCAAATTCTTGATCATAAAATAATCGCCATCATAAGGGGCGCAAAACCCGCAGATGTTGTAAAAATTGCTGAAGCATTATATGATGGAGGCATACGGATTGTAGAGATTACCATGAACTCAGAAGATCCTCTTATTTCGATAAGAAAGGTGGTTGATAAACTTGGCCATAAAATGGTGATAGGGGCCGGTACTGTCCTGGATGCCGAAAGCGGCAACAAGGCTATTACGGCGGGTGCGGCGTTTATTCTTTCTCCAATTGCCGACAGCTCCATTATTAAAGCCGCTAAAAATCTTGGTGTAGTAAGTATTCCAGGAGCCTTTTCTGCAACTGAAATTTACAACGCTCATAAAAATGGGGCAGACTTAGTGAAAGTTTTTCCTGCTATATCTCCATCGTATATAAAAGATATAGCCGGCCCATTTCCTCAAATACCTTTATTACCAACTGGTGGTATAAGCCTGGAAAATATTGTTGCGTATAAAAAAGCGGGCGCAGCAGGCTTTGGAGTAGGAAGTTCCCTGGTAGATACCAGGCAGGAAATTACTGCGCAATACTTTTTTCAATTGACTGCTAAAGCAAGGAAATTTGTTGATTCAATTGCAAGTACATAAACATTGGCTATGAAAATTAAAAGCTTCGAATTATTCAAGGTTCCCCCAAGATGGTTGTTTTTAAAAATAGAAACTGATGAAGGTATCACCGGTTGGGGAGAACCTGTGATTGAAGGAAAAGCTGCAACTGTAAAGGTTGCTGTGGATGAATTAATGGAGTATTTAATTGGCAAAGATCCGATGAATATCGAAGATCATTGGAACGTTATGTACCGTGCCGGATTTTATCGCGGTGGTCCGGTTTTAATGAGTGCAATAGCCGGCATTGACCAGGCACTTTGGGATATAAAAGGGAAGTTTTTAGATGCGCCGGTACACCAGTTATTGGGCGGTAAAGCCAGGGATAAAATAAAAGTATATTCATGGATTGGAGGAGACCGGCCTGCTGATGTAGGTCTTGCAGCGAAACAAATGGTGGATCAAGGTTTCCTGGCAGTAAAAATGAATGCTACTGAAGAATTGCAATACGTGGATAATTTTGATAAAATTGATGCAGCCATAAAAAGGATTGCTGCAGTAAGAAGTATCGTCGGCGATGCATTTGGTATCGGCATTGATTTTCATGGCAGGGTACACAAGCCAATGGCAAAAATGCTGGCTAAAGAATTAGAGCCATTCCATCCTATGTTTATTGAAGAACCTGTGCTGCCCGAAAATAACGAAGCGCTTCGTGACATTGCCAATCATACTTCTATTCCAATAGCTACCGGTGAACGCATGTTTTCGAGATGGCATTTTAAAAATTTATTGAAAGAAGGTTATGTAGATATTATACAACCTGATGTTTCACATGCCGGTGGAATTACAGAATGTAAAAAAATAATTTCAATGGCCGAAGCATTTGATGTAGCCGCCGCACCTCATTGCCCTCTTGGGCCTATTGCTCTTGCAGCCTGCTTACAGGTTGATGCTACCTGTCATAATGTTTTTATACAGGAGCAAAGCCTGGGCATTCATTATAATGAGGGCAGCGACCTGCTGGATTATTTAACTGATAAAACGGTTTTTAAATATGAAAGTGGTTATGTAACTATCCCGGAGAAGCCTGGTTTGGGGATTGAAATTAATGAAGAGCACGTAAAAAAAATGGCCGCAATAGGGCACAATTGGCACAATCCTGTGTGGAGGCATGAAGATTCAAGTTTATCGGAATGGTAAATCAAATGCAAATGAGAAAATCGAATCCCTTGGCCAGGCCAACAAGGATTCGCTACCAGGTGCTGTTTCTCATATTTGTAAATGTAGTTATCAATTACATGGACAGGAGTAATCTCGCCGTTGCAGCTTCAGGTATTGCGAAAGAATTTAATTTTTCTTCTATTCAACTGGGTCTTATATTCTCAGCATTTAGCTGGACATATCTTGTATTTCAAATTCCGGGAGGCATGCTGGTTAAGCGTTTCAGCCCACGTGTACTTTACACATTTAGCCTCATCACATGGTCGCTGTCAACAATGCTGCAGGGGTTTGCAAGGGGATTTGCTTCGCTGTTTGCACTGCGTATGGCAACCGGAACCTTTGAAGCTCCCGCATTTTCTATTAACAACAGGGTAGTCAGCAATTGGTTTCCTGACAATGAACGTGCCTCTGCTATTGGAGTTTATACATCAGGCCAGTTCTTAGGCCTTGCATTTTTAATGCCCGTACTTACAAAAATTGAAGTGTATGTCGGCTGGAAAGGATTGTTTATTGTAACGGGAATTATCGGAATTATCTGGGGAATTATCTGGTATTTTTTTTATCGCGATCCGCTCGAACATTCAAAAGTAAATAATGAAGAGCTACAGCTTATAGAAAGCGGAGGCGGATTTATAAACAGGCAAAATGATGCCGGTATCGTTTCAAAAAAAATCTTTAATTGGGCAGATCTCAGAGAGGTATTATCCCATCGCAAATTGTGGGGTGTTTATCTTGGTCAATTTGCGGTAAACTCAACGTTGTGGTTTTTTCTTACATGGTTTCCAAAGTACCTTGTAGATTATCGCGGCCTCAATTTTATAAATTCCGGATACTGGGCATCTTTGCCTTACATGGCTGCTTTCGCAGGAGTTGTTTGTTCCGGTTTCCTTTCTGACTATTTAATAAAAAAAGGAATAACTCCGGCAAAAGCCCGCAAACGACCGATCATCATTGGGCTGCTGATATCGGCAGTTATTGTAGGAGCCAACTATGTGCATTCGCCGGGCCTTATCATTTTTTTTATGTCCTTATCTTTTTTTGGAGTAGGCTTCGCATCCATTACCTGGATTTTTGTTTCGACCCTTGCACCAAAACATCTTATAGATATAACGGGTGGTGTATTTAATTTTATAGGCCAGCTCTCAGGAATTGTAATTCCTGTCGCAATCGGGTTTCTTGCCAGCAGGGGCAGTTTTGCACCGGCTTTAATTTTCATTGCAATCATAGGATTCCTGGGCGCCTGCTCATACATATTTCTTGTAGGAAATGTGGAGCGAATACAATTAAATGCTGGCGATAATTTATAAGCAATATGAAAAATTTTATAAGCTGTGACTGGGGTACAACTTCTTTGAGATTGCGTCTTATAAAAGCGGATGATCTTACTGTTGTCGGCGAGGAGATTAGCGACCAGGGAATTGCCAGAACCTTTGATGCATGGCAGCAACCCGAAAACCATAAGTTTCTGCGCATGGATTTTTACATATCAATAATTAAAAATCAGCTCCAAGCCTTAAGCAGAAAACTAAAGCTGTCCCTGGATAATATTCCTGTAATACTTTCAGGAATGGCTTCGTCAAATATCGGGATGATTAACCTGCCATATAAGAAGTTACCATTTAAAACAGATGGAACAGACCTTGAAGTAAAAACTTTGGAAGATGAATTTTGCAAAAATAAATTTATAATTATTTCGGGTGTAAGAACAGATGAAGATATTATGCGGGGTGAAGAAACTAAAATTGCAGGATGCTCCGGTTTTTTAAAAAACATCGCTGATGGACAAATTTTAATTCTACCCGGAACGCATCCCAAACATGTTTACATAAAGGATAATAATGTTGTAAGCTTTAAAACATTTATGACCGGCGAACTTTTTGAATTGCTTTCAACAAAAAGTATACTGGCAGATTCTTTGGAGAAAGGAATGATTTTTTTTGAACGCGTCAGCCAGCAAAGTTTTAGTGATGGTGTTAAAGCAGGCCAATCATCAAACCTGCTACAGGCATGCTTTGCAATAAGAGTTAATGATGTACTTAAAAATATTTCAAAGCAGGAAAATTTTTTTTATTTAAGCGGTCTTTTAATTGGTACGGAACTCAGGGATTTAGAACCTGGCATACA
>JBBPZF010000518.1:0-2409 GCA_038199105.1 Chitinophagales bacterium
CTTTAAACATATTTTGTATTTTTAATGAAATTATAGTTCATGAAGGCGATAGAACTGAAAATATATGAAATATTAAAAAATCGTTTCAGCGAAAAAGAGGCTGAAACTTTTATTGAATACTTTGATGCCAAAACAATTGAAAAAATAGACGTCAAAAAAGATATTTTCCTTACAAAGACTGATAAAATTGATCTGATAGAAAAGATGAATAAGGACAAAATTGACCTGATTAAATGGATGTTTGGCTTTTGGATTACAATTATCATATTGCTGCTGGTAAATCTTTTCATTAAACATTTAATAGAAAAGGACACTTTGGAGATACTTGTTTCCCGATAGGTTTATACTTCATCATTGCTTTTCTGTTATCACTTTGCTCCAGATAATGCCATGGTTTTTCAAACTATTACGCGTGAGTTTCCAACAGCTGAATTATTGTTTGAGCAAAACCAAACAATGATGTTTAATATCAACGGAATAAAAGTGGATTTTATATTGTATCCTTTTGAATGGCTTCAGGCGTTTGAATTTATTGAAAAATCCAGGTTGATAAGCGTTGAGGATATAATCCCTATGAAGCTTCAGGCCTCAGCAATCGCTTTTCGAAAAAAGACTTTTGGGATATTGCTTTCTTATTGAATGCTTTCCCGCTTGCCAGAATGATAGAAATTTTCAGGATGAAATTTTCGCAGGTTGATCCGGGTTTTATTATTCATAGCCTTACCGCTTTTGATGAAGCTGAAAGAGAACAAAACCCCATTGTCATCATACCCAAAACATGGAGAGAAATAAAAGAACAACTTAAAAAGTCAGTGATTGGTTACACAAATCAGTTTCTTTAACGGACATCGCACTGCCCATAAAACAAACCCTTTCCGCTATTCATTCCAGGTGTCTGGCCACTCATTAAGTTCTTTAAACGCCAGAAGTTAATTGAAGTGGCCTGACACGTGCATAAAAAAGCCCGTTCCGCTATTCATAAAGAATATCGAAACGGGCTTAAACCTTCTTATAAATTTTTTACTTTTTAATTAAGCTGTCCATGTATTGAACGGTACGCACCAATTGCGATACATAACTCATTTCGTTATCATACCAGGCTACAGTTTTTACAAGCTGTGTATCGCCAACAGTAATAACTTTAGTTTGAGTTGCATCAAACAAAGAACCGAAGTGGATTCCAATAACATCAGAACTTACAATTTCATCTTCATTGTAGCCAAAGCTTTCATTAGATGCAGCTTTCATAGCAGCATTTACTTCTTCCAGCGTTGTCTTTTTACCTAAAGTGGTTGTAAGTTCGGTAAGTGAACCTGTGATAACAGGAACTCTTTGTGCGCCACCGTCTAATTTTCCTTTAAGCTCGGGAAGTACCAATCCTATTGCTTTTGCAGCGCCTGTACTGTTCGGAACTATATTAGCCGCGGCTGCTCTTGCTCTTCTTAAATCTCCTTTTGCATGCGGTGCATCAAGCGTATTCTGGTCATTGGTATAGGCGTGTATAGTTGTCATTAATCCTGCAAGTATGCCGTAAGTGTCGTTCATTACTTTAGCCATTGGCGCAAGGCAATTGGTTGTGCAGGAGGCACAAGAAATAATCGTTTCAGTACCGTCAAGAATATCGTGGTTTACATTGAAAACAATTGTTTTCAAATCACCGGTTGCCGGAGCTGAGATGATAACCCGTTTTGCGCCTGCAGTAATGTGTGCTTCAGCTTTTGTTTTGTCGGTAAAAAAACCAGTGCTTTCAATCACCACATCCACATCATGCTCTCCCCACGGAATCTGTGCAGGATCTTTTTGCTTATATATTTTAATTTCTTCACCATTAACAGTTATTGAATCTTCCCCGCTTTTTACTTCGCCTTCAAACCTTCCCTGTGCGCTGTCATATTTTAAAAGATGTGCCAACGTTTCCGGGCTGGTAAGGTCATTTATCGCTACCACATCTATTCCTTTCATGTCATAAATCTGCCTGAAAACAAGACGGCCAATTCTGCCAAAACCGTTAATAGCAACTTTAGTAGTGCTCATAAAATTTAATATTTTAATTTAAAAATTATCCAAAGGATTCCAATGGAAAGTTGCAAAAGTACGTTTTGTGGAAGAAATTCTTTGTTATAAAATTAAGAGGCTTCATTATCGCCGGGGTGGCTGGAAATATTTGAAAGTCAATTTTCTAATTATTTTTTCCACTAACATATTTATTGCCTCTTATATAAAACCGGTAGGGAAGCAGGCTATCAGGATAAGCGCTTTCCACGCCGATCCTCGGGCTTATTCCAATTTGCGCTTCCGTTATGGGAAAGTTATCATCAAAGATGGATATTTCTTTTTTATTCAATTTTAACCCGGAATGATGTTTAAAAATGCCCAACGCTTTGCCAACATTTCCAGGGCCGCGGGTTA
>JBBPZF010000519.1:0-3634 GCA_038199105.1 Chitinophagales bacterium
AATTTTGAGAATATGGAATAAAGCCGCAGCATTTGTGGCTATAAAAAAAACTCCTGCAAATTCTTGCAGAAGTTTTTTAAAATTTTTATCCCGTGGGTGGTTTCTTTAGGATAAAATGATCAGTTTTTCAACTGGTTTTCTTTTGGGGTATTACTGTTTATAAATTGGGTTAAAATAAAAAAAGTTGACTGATATTGGATTATTAGTTTTCATGGACACCCGGTAGTTACCGGGAGGTTATTTTTCATTGGATTTGGTTCGGGCTGTTACCGGATGATTAATGTTATTAACATCAATCAACTTCTGGAACAAAAATATAAATCGATAGGACTCTTTGCAAGCGCAGGTTTGCTATATTATCATGCTATTAAAATTACTATCATAATCGTAGTTCTACGAATGGGTAAAGTAGCCAGGGTTGTTTAAATAAAAACGATTATCATATCCATGATTTTACTCATCATCATTTTATCTTTGTAGCATGGATAATGTTTCAGTACATATAAAAATATCCGGGAAAGTTCACGGAGTGTTTTTTAGGGCTACAGCAAAAGAGATTGCAGAGAAAAATAACCTTAGCGGTTGGGTAAAAAATGTGAGTGATGGAAATGTAGAAGTTATTGTTTCAGGAAATAAAGGTAATGTCGAAAAATTTATAGAATGGTGTAAAGATGGGCCAGAGAGAGCAGAAGTGCGGAATATAATTGTGACCTATGTTGAAGCAAAAATCTTTAAAGAATTTAAAGTAATAAGAGAATAGCAATTGTGCTAAAAATCATTTAATGATTGTCTTTAATTCAAATGAATTACTTTCAAATAAATCTTAAAAAAAATTTCAGGATGCGGTTATCAATTCTTTCTTTCTTATTGATTTTCTCTTTCACTTCTTTTGCGCAAAAATCTTATTTATTTACAGGTACCTATACCGACAGCGGAAGCAAGGGAATTTATGTATACCAGTTTAATGCGGCAAATGGTACTGCATCGTTATTGAGTAGTACAGATAGCGTGGCTAATCCTTCTTATCTCACCGTATCCGCCGATAGAAAATATGTATATGCCGTAAATGAAACACATCCCGGGTATGTAAGTTCGTTTTCATTCAATAAAAAAAATGCAAAACTCAGCTTCATAAACTCTCAACAGACCGGTGGCTTTGACCCGTGCTATGTAACAAACGACAACAGCGACAAATGGCTTATCGTCGCTAACTATACCGGCGGAAGTGTTGCGGTATTCCCGGTCAGCAAAAATGGCTACCTGGAGCCCCGCCGTCAATTGATACAAGACTCCGGCAGCAGTGTCAACAAAGACCGGCAGGAAAAAGCGCATGTTCACTCAACAATCTTTTCACCCGATCAAAAATTTCTGTTTACTCCTGACCTTGGCATGGACAAAGTGATGATCTATAAATTTAATCCGTCTCTAATGAAGCCGCTGGTTCCTGCTTCGCCGGCTTATGAAAAGACGATGGATGGAGAGGGCCCAAGGCATTTCGTGTTTCATCCAAATAAAAAATATGCATATCTTATCAGTGAGCTTTCCGGTGCCGTGTCAGCGTACAATTATCACGATGGAAAATTAAAAAAGTTCCAGCATATAGAAACCCATCCCGAAGATTTCAAAGGAGTAATTGGCAGTGCAGACATTCACGTATCGCCCGACGGAATGTTTTTGTATGTTTCCAATCGTGGCGATGAAAACACGATTACGATTTTTTCAATTGACAATACAGGAAGGTTGAAACTTTTAGGTTATCAATCAACGATGGGAAAAACTCCCCGCAACTTTATTATTGACCCAACAGGTAATTATTTGCTGGTAGCTAACCAGGGAGGTGACAACATAATCATTTTTAAAAGAGATAAAAAAACAGGTATGTTGATTGAAACAGGAAATGAAATAAAAGTGCCCAGGCCTGTTTGCCTGCAAATGGCAGAAATAAAATAATGCACTCCTTTTGTTTGTAATTACTCTATCACATCCCATGTGGTTGGGATCTCCGGCACTTCTTCATCCGGCGGTATTGAATTGGCTACCGGTTCATTCTTTGCAATTTCTACGTCACTATCGTTTGATTCCCCGGAAGTAATATCTGTAATTACATTCTCAATATCTTCTTTAGAGATTTTATCATTAATATCACTCAGGTGCTTATCTATTTTTTCCTTCGTTACTTTATCAGAAAATTCGTGCTCATTATTTTCTTCGCCCGGTGTTTTATCAGATTGGTTCATGGTTTATTTTTTATTTTCAAATAAGAAAAAGATATACCACATTGTCCGCGAAGTACAAATAATAATATAAATTTAATATAGCCGCGCCCTGTTGTATCTCTAAAATATGAATAGCTGTTTATAATTCTAAAGACAAATAAGTATACATTCACATCGTGAATAAAAGGCTTAAAATACTCATCTTTCTCCTTGCAATATTATCATACGGCTGTAATAGTTCCAAAAATGATCAGCCTCTTAGAATTAAAAATAAATCCACTTATACTTTTGGTAATGCTTCCCCGGATGGCATTGGTAAGTTTTACCTGGGCAGGGAAATATCGCAGGTAATGGGAAGCGGCGGCGCAGCATGGCTGGAGAGAGACAGCAGGCAACAGGAAGAAAATGCAGAGATGGCAATTGAAAAAATGAATCTGTCAAAAGAGAGCGTAGTAGCCGATGTGGGCGCCGGTACCGGATATTATTCATTTAAAATAGCAAAAGAGGTAACAGCAGGAAAAGTGTATGCCGTGGAGATACAGGATGATTTTATTCGATACCTCAATGACCGTAAGAAAGCGCTTAATACCACTAACGTCGAATTGATAAAAGGCACAAGCCGCTCAACCAACCTGCCGGAAAATTCTGTTGACCTTGTGATGATGGCAGATGTGTATCATGAACTTGAATACCCGGTTGAGACATTGCAATCCATAAAAAAAGCTCTTAAGCCAACGGGCAAAGTACTGTTACTTGAATATAGAGGAGAGGATTCTTCTTTGCCAATAAAGCCACTTCATAAAACAACCATAAAGCAATTAAACAGAGAAATGGAAGCTAACGGATTCAAGCTTTTTTATGACGGCGAATTTTTACCTATCCAGCACTTTCTGATTTATAAAAAGAGGTAGAAGCAAGTCACATGTTTATTAAAAATCCGCACTTCCTTTGTCGCCGATAAACCAATGTTCTTTATTTTTAAACAGCACATTAAAGGTCGTTAGTGAGCCATAGATGCGGGTGATATATTGCTGCAGGTTTACTTTTTCCTCATCGCTTAAAATTTTATGCGCATTTATTTGCTGTTCCATAACCCTCACTCTATCACGAACCATCACTATCTTATGAAAGAAAGCATCTATAGGAATTTCTTTCGGCTTTTGTGTTTTATCTGCTGGCTGCAAAAGAATAGTACCACCCTTCCACCGATCGCCCAACGGAACTATTTCTGATGCATCACCCCACAACCTTAGTATCTTCAAAAGGGAACGCTCCACTTCACTTGTTGTCTCAATTTCTACGGTCGCATTTTTAGCAATAATTTCCTCGAGCTTCGGATCGGTTTTATCAATCTCTTTTATACCGTAAGTAATAAACGAAATAATATAAGTGGCAAAACGAACGCCTGTTATTACTCC
>JBBPZF010000520.1:0-2063 GCA_038199105.1 Chitinophagales bacterium
GCAGGCATACCTGAATGAATTCTTTTATCGCTTTAACAGAAGGCAATTTGGTGAAACTATATTTCACGGACTTTTGATGAGGTTGGTTGAGAGTAAACCGCTTTATCAAAAGGCATTCACGACTTAAACGATTTATTCTAAAAATATTTTTATGATGTTCCTTTGAAGTCAGTCCATAAAGCCCGTATCCGTCATTTTTTGATTTAGGAATTTGATATAAATAATTCTCTCTGTAGCAAACTAACATCTCATTGACTATGAAAAAGAAATCCAAAGGCAATCCTGTTCTTTTCGACGTAGAGGTAGCAAGTTCTATTAGGTACTTATAATTATCAAAATTGCATAATGTACTTCCGTAATTTATCTTTGCTGTATCAATAATCACGTCATTTTTTATTGGAAAGTCTATTACTTTATAATATGTCATCACTTTATTGTTAGAAAAATGGCACGCAACTAGCCATGGTAATGGTGTTGAGTTAAAAGATTTGAATAAAAGAATACAGATTTTAAAAACAAGGCATGGCATTAATTCCCCCGTGCCTCAAAAGGATCTATTTTATTAAAACATTACAGCTAAAATTTCCTTTCCATTCTGCCTCGGCCATTAAGTTTTCGCCGATAATAAGCTTGTAATTCCCCTTCGCGGTTATGGGATAGCTGATGCGCCTGGAGAAAGGGCCGTCATACTTTCCAGTTTTGCCGATGGGTATGTAAATCTGATTAAAGCGAATGTTGGCGGTATCATCATCCGGCACTATCTGTGCGGTGATGCTATCGCCACTGCTTACTGGAACTATTAATGTCACGTGCCTGCCGATGCCACTGAGATAGCCACGAATGCTGCCCTTATTATTATCCAACTTTACGGTGAGCAACGTATCTTTTGGTACCAGTAATGTATTTACCTGTTTGGAGGTGTCAATCTTATAAGTCATCCCGGGCTTTGCTTTTGTAACATCACTATCCTGCGTGCCCGGTAGTTTAGGAGGTTTCCCATTTTCATCAACGGCGGAATTGCAGGCGCAAAAAAACATTAGCAACAGGCAAAACAAAAGGTTTGTATTTTTCATGTAATAAATTTTAACCTGACAAATATAACCTGCTTTACAGGATATTAATTGACAGGCCATGGCAATGAAAGTCAACATAAATACGTGTGTTTTTTTTGAAATAACAAACAAGTTTTTTTCTTTCCGGCAGCGCTTACATTTGCTGCCCAAACAAACAATCATATCGAGTTGAAGTATTCAGAAAATATAGCCACCACCTTACACATTTCATTAAAGCAGGTGAATAATATAAATGACCTGCATAACGAAGGCGCTACCATTCCCTTTATTGCCCGCTACCGAAAAGAAGCCACCGGCAACCTGGATGAAGTAGTGATCGGGAACGTAATTAGCCAAATAAAATATTTTAATGAACTGGAGAAAAGGAAAGACACTATTTTAAAAACAATTGAAGAAGCGGGAAAGCTTACTGCTGAATTAAAGAAACGGATTGACGCGTGCGTGAATGCTGCTGAACTAGAAGACATCTATCTACCGTATAAGCCTAAACGAAAAACCCGGGCTACGCAAGCCATTGAAAAAGGCCTGGAACCATTAGCTGCATTATTATTCAGCCAGCAAAATGTACATGCAGAAACAGGAGCCAATAAATATGTAAATGAACAGGTAAAAGACCACGTGGAGGCGCTGCAGGGAGCAAGAGATATTATTGCCGAATGGGTTGCCGAGGATGAACAGGCACGAAATATTATACGCAAATTATTTAGCAGGCAGGCCGTGCTTACGTCAAGAGTAATGACGAGTAAAAAGGAAGACAGCGATGCACAAAAGTACCGTGATTATTTCGGGTACAGTGAACCGTTAGCAAGGAGCCCTTCGCATCGTATATTGGCCATTCGCCGTGGTGAGAAAGAAGGATTTCTTATCATGGATATTGATATTGAAAAGGAAACGGCTATTGATGCATTAAAGCGAAAGATTTTAAAGTCATCCAATACTGCTTCACAAGAGGTTGCGCTTGCAGTTGAAGATTCTTTTAACCGGTTATTA
>JBBPZF010000521.1:0-2024 GCA_038199105.1 Chitinophagales bacterium
ATTGCCATCAGGCCCGGTAATGGTAGAATTATTATACCCTTTGGCCTTAATAGTTGCATTAATAACGGGTATTCCGGTTTTAGTATCCGTAACCTTGCCTGTTACTTCTTTAGTTTGTGAGAAGATGCTAATAGCATTAAAAAATAACAATGCCATTAGTAAGGAAAATTTTCTCATGTAGCTAGTTTTAGATTATTAATAATTAGTTTTAAAAAGGTATTTAACTAAAAAATTTTATCGCTGAATATCCATAGATGTATAAACAAGCAGATAAAATCCTGAATAAAAATAAGATAATTAGTTTATAATTATATTGTCAGGGTTGATAATTAATTAAAACTTCTTTAGTTTATTTTAATTCAAAGTCAATGAAAGTTAGCATCAGGAAACAGTAATTGTTTAAGAAATATGCATTCATTGAAATATCATTTTGGGCTAAATAAATTTTATTATAAAATGAAATAGTTATCAGCCCCCTTTTAATTAATAAATGTTTTTAGTAGCGTCCCGTTTAAATTAAAAGATTTTCAATTGATTATATAATAGCTCTTTGACATCTTGATTGTTTTTCTTTTGAAGTAGTTGATTTATGGGGGTTTTATCTAAAAGTGATGTTCCCAAAATCTGTAATATTTCATATGCTGAATAAACTGATTTTAGCCTTTGCTTAATAATAGCTATCAAGGTATAGGTAATGATAGCGGTATAAACTTGAGTCTTTACAGCATTTATTGTACGGCCCCAAAATGCGGTAATTTTCAGATGCTGCTTTATCCATTTAAAGAATAATTCAATTTTCCAGCGATGCTTGTAAATTGCAGCAATCTCTTCAGGCTTTAACTCCATATTGTTAGTAAGAAAAATGAAAGTTCTGTTTTGTGGTTCATCATAAAATTTTATTCGCCTTAGTTTTTTCGGGTAGCCTCGTATGGAATAAAATCCTTTTAGGCAACCAATCTGATCACAGCATACGCCCTTGGTTTTATCAACAGCTAAAGAATATTGACGTTTAAATTTCAGGTTGTTTTTTGCCCTGATAACAAAGAAAGATTTTGACTGATGGATAAAGTACAGCCTTTCAAAATCCAGGTAGCCTCTGTCAAAAATATAGAAGCTTCCTTGCTCATACTTTATCGCATCTATCCTATTGACATCATGAACCGAAGCAGCCGAAACATCTATAAACACTGGAATTGAGGTGCGGACATCATACTGAGTATGCAATTTTACTGCCCCCTTTGCCCGACGGAAAGTAGCCCAGCAAAAAACTGACAAGCATAAATCAATCGTAGTGGAATCAAAAGCATACACAGAATTTGTGAATGAAAAAGGATTGTCAACATCAGGCAAACAAATTCTTCTTGCTTCATCAATGAGCCCATAAGCCAATTCCTGATATATTAACCACGAGCGTTGTTCGTTTGCCTTGGCAAGGTTAGTTTTTGAAACACCTTTCCCAAAACCCAAATGATAAAGTTTACCGGGATGAGCATTAATGGTTAACACTAGATCACTTAAGCTTTCGCGGTTACTTAACTGACCAAACATCATGCACATCAATTGATTCCAGCATGTAAAATGGCGGATTTTATAATTGCCTTTATGCTTTGAAACTATACGGTCAAAAACCCGTTGCGGCAAAAACGAACTGATTTGTGCAAAAACATATTTCCCCTGATTCATGGCTTAAATAAAAACCATTGCAGGTAAATCCATTCAAATCATCACCAACTTAAATTTGCTTCAAATACAAACCAATCAAGAATTTCAAAGAACTTATCTTATTTTGAACAGGACATTAATGATTGTATATATAATTTCACTTTTTCTTTTATAATTTAATCATAACTCAAACAGATTGCATTCTTGTATTACAAATAAAATTTACAAAATGAAAAAAAACAGATCAATGTCTTTAGTTCTTTTCATAATATTCCTGTTTGGTTTTTCTGCTTCATCACAACAAAAGATTGGAATTTTTGATGGTCATGGAGATGTAGGTACCAATGTAAAAAAAGGCTCAG
>JBBPZF010000522.1:0-2622 GCA_038199105.1 Chitinophagales bacterium
ATACTTATTCGTGGTATGAACCTCTTTACAAAGCAAAAGCGGAAGTAATTGCTGATATTAAAAGCAACCCCTCAAGAGAAATAGAAAATCCCGGAAAGATTTTTATTATCGGAAAATATATTTTTCTAAATGAGATAAGGAAAGGAATCCATGTATTGGATAACAGCAATCCGGCCTCTCCCAAAAACATTGCCTTTATCACTATTGCCGGAAACGTAGATATAGCTGTAAAAGGAAATATATTTTATGCAGATTTTTACAATGATATGGTAACGCTGGATATTTCTAATCCTCTTAATGTAATCAATACAAAAGTTATGAAAAATGCATTTCCTGGCAATTATTCTCCTTATGGATATGGGGCCGACAGCAATAAAATAGTGTATGATTGGATCCGGCACGATACTACGATTACAGGCGAGATTCAACTTCAGGCTCCATGGAGAAGAGGAGGCATCTATTATGATCTGGCGAGTGCATCGGCGCTACAAAACTTTAATAACAACACAGGGCCTGGTATTGCCGGTTCTATGTCGAGGTTTGCCTTAGTCAATAATTATTTATATACAGTTGGGTATTCCGATTTAAATGTTTTCAATATTTCCGCACCGCAAAATCCCACCTTCGATGATAAAGTAAATATCGGAAGCTGGAACATTGAAACTATTTTTCCTTTTAAAAATAAATTATTCATCGGTTCACAAAATGGAATGTTTATTTACAATATTAACAATTCTGGCCAGCCTGTTCTTGACGGCCAATTCGGCCATGTCCGGAGCTGCGACCCTGTAGTTGCTGATGATAATTATGCTTATGTTACACTTAGCTCCGGTACTAAATGCCAGGGATTTACTAATCAACTGGACATTTTACAATTGAATGATTTCGCCAATCCTTCGTTAGTAAAATCATATAACCTTAAGAGTCCCCATGGCCTCTCCAAAGACGGCGACCTCTTATTTATTTGCGACGGCACAGATGGATTGAAAGTTTATAATGCAAGTGATGTAAATAATCTAAAATTGATAAAGCAATTTACCGGGCCTGAAACTCATGACGTAATTGCTAACAATAATATCGCATTGGTGGTAGCAAAAGACGGGTTATACCAATATGATTATTCCAATATTAGTGATATCCATTTATTAAGTAAGATCAATATTGCAAAATGATTATAAGTAAAAAAGCCATTCTCATAATCATTATAACCTGCTGTTTTTATAATGCAGCTTTTGCACAGAAAAGGACTTCATTTAAAATGCCTGAGTTCTCCTCTGCTTTAAGGGCAGGCTTATTAAATGGGCAAGCGGATAAAGCGGGTGCAGAAGTACAATTACTGGGTGGCATCAATTGCAAAACATGGTTTACAGGTATTGGCGCGGGCATTGATAATTACTCCGGTTTTAAAAGTCTTCCTCTTTTCATTGATATAAGGAAAGAGTTGAAAGAAAAAAAGAATACGCCGTTCTTAAATGCTGATGTGGGTTATAATGTACCGCTGAGGCATAAAGATCATAAAAACACCGATTGGGTTCACTATAAGTTTGAAGGAGGCTTGTATTATGAATTAAGCGCAGGGTACAAATTTGTATTAACCAAATCACTCGGCTTGTCATTGTCTGCGGGATATTCTTATAAAAACTTTAAGGAAAAAGAAACAGCTTATTATGGTGCGGGGCTAGCTGATGAGCCATTACCGCCAAGCATAAATACTTATGATTACAAATTTCGACGTATAAGTATTAAGGTGGGTTTTTGGTTTTAAATGATCAGGAGAGAAATTTTAAATTCCTTTTTATCCCTGCATATTTTGTTCGCTTCAAAGGAGAATTTTTAAAAATAATTTTGAAAGATTCTTCCGTAAGTTCTTCCCAATCATTTTTACTAAAATTTAAAATCTCCGGTATTGGAGTGAATTCATTTTCATGATGTGGTTTTGAAAAACGATTCCATGGGCATACGTCCTGGCAGATGTCGCAGCCAAACATTTTGTTTTCAAATCGGCCTTTCATCTTTTCAGGAATCAACAAATCCTTTAGTTCAATGGTAAAATAAGAAATGCATTTGCTGCCGTCAATCACTCTATCGGGAAGTATTGCATCCGTCGGGCAATTATCAATACATCTTGTACAAGAGCCGCAATAATCTTTTACAAACGGATCATCCGCCTCAAGCTCGAGATCGGTAATCAACGTTGCGATAAAGAAAAATGATCCATCATTTTTCGTGATCAGGTTACCGTTTTTTCCTACCCATCCTAAGCCACTTTTTTGCGCCCAACTTTTTTCGAGTACGGGTGCACTGTCTGCAAAACCTCTTCCATGTACATCACCGATGTTTTCCTTTATTAATTCTAAAAAGATTTTCAATTTTGCTTTTATCACTTCATGATAATCTTTTCCATAAGCATATTTTGAAACCTGCGGCGCTTCAGGATTTTGTTGTTGCGATGGAAAATAATTCAACAATAAAGTGATCACTGACTTTGCACCGGGAACTAATTTGGTAGGATCAACTCTCAGGTCAAAATAATTTTGCATGTAATTCATCGTGCCCTGATAGCCTTTATTCAGCCATGTTTCAAGGCGTCGTGCATCATCATCAAGCTTTTGAGCCTTTGCA
>JBBPZF010000523.1:0-2299 GCA_038199105.1 Chitinophagales bacterium
ACTGTCAAGGAAAGTAGCCCGGTTTACAGGGGCGATGTTAGTTTGATCATACGCATAAATAAAATCAAAGCCGGTTATTTTTGCTCCATAAGTTACCGTTTTATTATTAGGGGTTATATTAAGTGGCAATTTAGTTATAGCAAGCAATCCGTCTGTAAAAGTATAATTATATAGCTCGAGCAAACCAGCATCAATGGTATTGTTTGGATCAAATATCCGCGAAGCTTTTATAAAGTATTTTCCAACATTACTCAGGTCATTAGCGGAGGTAGTAAATATGATATTGTCGAGACCAAGATCGCTTATTATTAGCCCTGAATTTGCAAGAGGTACACCATCCACCAAAATGATTGCAGTAAATGCAGGCAGCGTTTCACCATACCTTTTACTTGTATCATTCGCGATTATGGTAATCTCCTTTTTAACTGTCGAGAAGAAATAAAGAGGAGCAGAATTACCACCATCATTAGCATTGAGCGCTATAGGCTGCGTGTATGCCTGCACGGGAGGATTACCGGTGAATACAGGAATGCCGGCAGTAATTTGCGTAGCACTTACAAAAGTAGTAGTAAGTTGATTTCCCCTGAAAAGAACTTTTGTCTGGTTAGTAAAATAATTACCAACTACGGTTACTGTGAAAGGCGACTGGCCGGGAGTAACTCCCGTTGGAACAACAAGGTGGGTAATCACAGGAGTGGGCGCGGCAAATGTTGACAGTGCCGCCTGTGCATTTATTAAACCAGCGCCGCTTGCAAAGTCAAATCCGGGTGCGCCCATATCCAAAGCAGTAGTTTGCAAAAGGGTTCTCATCTGCGCAGGTGGAAGCACTAAGCTTGAAAATTTCTTTTCTGATTGCAATATCAAAGCAGCAACTCCAGCTGCATGCGGTGCTGCAGCAGATGTACCAAAGAAATTTGGAAAAGCATCGCCTTCAATATTTAGCGAACCAAAATCAACGGTTGTATTCACGCCATCAGGCGCAGTAAAGTCAGGTTTGTTACGAACTACACCATTCACCGGTGTGCCTCCTATTGAAGAGAACGCTTCAATAAATGGTGCGTTATTGCCAAAGGCTGGTGTATTTACATACCTTACGGCTCCTACGGCCATTGCTCCTGCTGAGTTGGCCTGCCCTACAATAGTTGTTTGGCCGGAATTGTATTCGTTTATAACAACGTTGCCACGAAATACCACATATTTAAAATTCACCGGTGTGTTTCCCAGCTCTCTTGTTATCAATAGGTTCGCCTGCGTATTGGCCGTTACCGTAAATGGAAGCACTTCGAGTGGGTCGCCGCCTATATTGTTCCTGTTGAAGCCAAAAAGTATGTTGCCATTTAAACCCGTCAAATAAATATCAAGGTCATTAACGGTGCCGGTAGATGATTGCCCGAGGGAATAAATATTATCCTGCCATTGAAGCACAATTGTATAAGTACCCGGTGTAAGCGAAATATTTTGATAAATATCACCACCACTGAAATTATGCGCAGTACCGATTATGCCACCCGGCGCAGTTGTTGGAGTGTAGGTGCTTTGGTAAGAAGTATTTCCAAAGTTACCTGCGGCTGAAAAATAGGCAACGCCCTGGCTTGTAACCTGGTCTACTGCCTGCGCTACTATACCATCCTGTAAAAAAGGTTCAGTTATATAGGTAACATCATCAACAATCACATCACACTTATTCTGTTGTAATTCTTTTATGCCTTGCGCAAAATCTCCTGCGCTTACAAAACCTGTTCTAAAAGCTAATTTGGATTTAGGAGCTACATCATGCACTATCTGGAGCATTGCGCGCCCTTCGTCAGAACCTCTTCCAAAAGGATAATCTTTTATCACCTGCACTACCGCAGTGTCATTGTAAGGATTGGTTGTTCCCGGTAAGTCTCCGTTGGCAACATCTATGCCTGCCGGATTACCAAACAAAGTATTATAGCTATCAGAGATGACCCCCACTTTAACGCTATCTCCCGAGACATTGTATCCGCCCCTAACAAAATCTGAATGGATTGCAATATCGCCATTGGTAGTTGTAAGGCCGGTAGCGCCATTATGTATAGCGGGAAAAAGAGGCCGGCAGTAATCAATAAGATTAGTAAGCAGGTCGAGCTTTAAAAGATTGGCTATAGGATATTTTCCTGTAATGATTAATGAATTTGGGCCATTATCTATGGTGTCAGTGAGGCCATAAGTTGGTGTTTGCAACAAAGCCTCCAACCTTGCGGACTGGCCCTGCAAGGCTATGCATTCTATGTACACAGAATCGTTACTTAAAATGAATAGTTTTTGCGCCGTATCT
>JBBPZF010000524.1:0-2593 GCA_038199105.1 Chitinophagales bacterium
CAATAGGGATTTACCACCCACCTGGTAACCGCGTATCCAGTCAAAAGGTTTCTCCTGTATGTAAGGATGCTCTTTATCTTTTACAAAAAAATGGTCAGTGGCGTCGTTGAAAGCATAACACCTTCCAACGATTGGGTTTTCCTTTGCTATTGACAATGGTAATTCACCACGATATGGAAAATCCCAGGGATTTTTTGTAGCTGTTGGATAATCTTTTATATGCACTACATCTTTTCCTCGTTCAAGCAATAATGTTTTTAGCCCATGATCGCATAATTCTTTAACAGCCCAGCCACCGCTGATGCCTGAACCAATTACAATGGCATCGTAAGTGTTTTGTGAAACACCGCCTGAGTTAATATTTACTTTTAAAGAATCGCCAGGCATAGAATAAATAATTTTTGATGATTGATTTTTATATTTTCAAAATAAATACATTGATTGAATTGGTTTCTTTAATTTGGTTATTGAAATGTATGTTAGAATGTAAAGGTGAAATTTCTTTAAAAAGTATTTTTTCTTTACAGTACTTATAAATAAACAATAACAGTGAAAATAATACCGGCAATCAAGAGACATGGATGTAAGAGCTTCCAAATTAGAAAGAGGTAAAGAACTCTTTACCTCTTTTAAAATTATTAGTTAAACTTACATTAATATCCGGGATTCTGCTTTAAAGTTGGCGCACCGTTTTCCTGGCTTTGATCTATTTGGCCTTGTGGAATAGGGAAATATTCATTTTTACCGGCAGTAAATGAAGCGTTTTGCAGGTATTGTCTTAAAAGTTTTTCCTTGGCAATATAAGCGTTTAAAGTTGTAGCGGCTATGCCCCACCGGACCAAATCGAAAAAGCGATGCCCTTCCATGCCCAGTTCCAACCTCCTTTCAAACTGTACTGCCATGCGCCCATAGCTTTGTGAAGCAAACGGAGGATATAAACCAACTTTGTAGTTTGCTGGGGATCCCTGAACCCAACTTGCAGGGTTCGCCGCTCTTGCCCTTACCATATTCACAAGATCTGTCGCTTTAATCAGCGAGCCTACTTCCACCTCACATTCGGCGTCCCACAATAGTACATCCGCAAAGCGGATAAGGCTATAGTTAGCGGCGACAACTCCATTTGTCCAAAAAGTATTGTCTGTCAATTTTCCTTCCTGGCTCTTATAATAAACGTTTTTTATGGGGCTATACGGGCCGCCATTGCTTTGATCACGTATCCATTTTTGGCCAGGGTGGGGGCCCCAATCCAGGTAAGGGATTCCTCTCCTTCCAACTGTCCAGTCTAGCCTTGAATCAAGTGGAGCTGTTTCCGGCGTGAATGGATCTGTTGATTTTAAACTCTGATCATTTTTTACATTTACATCATTAAAGGTTGTAAGGAATGGCAGGCCTGCAGCGTCAACCCTAAAGGCATTTACCAAATTTTGTGAAGGTTGATAAAAACCACAGCATCCACCGGGCATATCATTGCTGCCGTTATTATATGGGAAATTCAACACATCGCCCCATGCAGAATTTCCACCGCCGCTTCCATCATTCACTGAATATTGAACCTGGAAAACCGATTCAGCATTATTTTCTGTTTCGGCATTAAAATTGTCCGAGAATTTAGTCAGTAATGCATAATGGACGCCTTTAGGTGTAACGCCATTTGCAATTACATCTTCCAATATGGGTTTTGCTTCAGCATATTTCTTTTCAAACATGAAGCATTTTGCCAGGTAGGCTTTTGCCGCCCAGCTATTGGCTCTTCCTACTTCACCTTGTTGCGCCGGTAAATTATCTGAGGCGAACTTGAAATCAGCCTCAATTTCGGGCCAGATATCTTTATCATTCGGCACATTATAATTCTTTGCGTCGTAGGTAATGGTTTCATCTATATAAGGAATGTTATTAAACACCTTTTTTAATTCAAAGTGGTAAACGCCACGTAGGAAACGTGCCTGCCCTACCAGGTTTTTTTTATCAGCGTCCGTAATGTCAGTTGCTTTTTCGATGAAACGTAGTACATCATTACACCTCTGGACCCCATCATAATTTGCAGCCCACTTTTGAGCAACAGGAGTGTTGGTAGGCGTTACAGTATAAGTTTCGATCGGGTTGGATTCTACTGACTGGTCTCCGGCATCTGAGCCCTTGTAGGCATCATCGGAAGCTACGCCTCCAAAAACCCAATTTGAAGGGGTAGAATAAAATCCACCTCCCGCGCCGCTAAATCCATTTAGCTGAGCGTAAGCGCCTATTAACAGAGCCTCGACGCCATTTTTATCCGCAAGCGTTTTCTCGTCAAGTGTTCCGAGCGCAGTTTTTTCAAGGAAACTTTTTTTACAGGCATATAGCGTAATAAGCACTCCCATAAAACCTATAAATAAAATCCTGAAGTTATTTTTTTTCATAATTCGCTTTTTTCTGATGAAGGTCAACTGATTTGAAAATTATTTAAAATGATAGATTCACACCTACATTGTAATTCTTTTGATTGTTCGGATAATTACCATAATCAATTCCGAACGAATTATTATTATTCGTGTCTTGGCCTGGCAATTCGGGATCGAGGCCTGTATATTTTGTGATGGTGAATAAGTTGGCTCCC
>JBBPZF010000525.1:0-2653 GCA_038199105.1 Chitinophagales bacterium
ATTGGTATCGAGACAAGAAATCAAAAGATAATTTTATATTTATGGAGCATACAAATTGTAATATTGAATTTTGACGTCAACAATTGCTAACCGGCACATTAACCGCTTTGCCTAAAGAATATAAATTGGCCATCAGCAAGATTTTAAAAAATGGAATATGAGATCCGGTACTATCGAATTTTGCTGGTTAAAGCCCCTTACTGATTATTAAATTATATGTTGGCGAGACGCCAACACCAGCAGGCTACCCGGAGGTGACACATTTTTAAAAAAGTATCACCTCTTTACAAACATTTTCTCTCCCCTCTTTTCTTTATTTTTACCACGATGCTTTATCAAATAATTCAACATCATAAAAACGTATGGCTGAATGATCCTGCCTGCCCTGTAACATCGCTTATTCAATACATACAGCAGGCAGGTGAGTTAAGAGATGCCCAGGTGGAAGCTATCGGCACTTATCTTTTTCTAAAAATAAAAGGAGAGAATAAACCATTATGGAAATTATTTTCCGAAGGCTTTTTTTCAAACAATGAAGATCTATCAACACACTCTATAAACCAGGTTGCACGGGAGATATTTGAGGATAATCCGGCTGCAAGGGCATTGTATGAATTTTCAAGATGGAAAGCTAATGGCAATAGCCAGCCATCTTTACCGGGGTTGGAAAAGTTTATAGTTGATCATGTAACTACGCTCAATTATGAAAATATTATTAAGCAACTGTTTTACGGCATTGAATACACTGACTATCTTTTTAGCCTTCCGATGGGTGCAGGTAAAACTTACCTGATGGCTGCTTTCATTTATATAGATTTATACTTCGCCATCAACGAACCGGCTAATAAAATCTTTGCGCATAATTTTATTGTCGTGGCGCCTTCCGGTTTAAAATCTTCCATTATACCAAGCCTAAAAACAATTGAAAACTTTAATCCTGCCTGGGTATTGCCGGAGCCGGCTGCCACAAATATTAAACGCTTAATAAAGTTTGAAATATTAGATCAGCCAAAGGCAGTAAAGAAAAGCAACAAAGCAAGAAACCCAAATGCGCAAAAGGTAAACCAGTACCAACCTTTTGAAGACCTTATAGGTTTGGTGTTGGTGATAAATGCGGAGAAAGTAATTCTTGATAAAATAGATATTATAAAAGTTGGTGATAGTTTCCAATTTGATTTTCATGAAACAGATGATGCAAAGGATAAAGCCGCAAACGAATTAAGAAACATCATTGGCAAAATTCCCAACCTGCAAATCCATATAGATGAAGTGCACCATGCCGCCACCGATGATATTAAATTAAGACAGGTTGTTGGCAGGTGGAGCAGGAACGGCACCATCAATAGTGTGTTAGGCTATTCCGGTACGCCCTATTTAACTTCTACTGATAAGGTTGTTTTAAATGATACACTGAGTTTGAAGTTTACGCAAATAACCAACACCGTTTATTATTATCCATTAACAACGGCGGTAAAAAAATTTCTTAAAAAGCCGCGGGTGGAACAGGCAAGAGGCCTTGAGCCGATCAACATTATTAAAAAAGGAACGGAAGACTTTTTTAATAACTATGGCGCTAAACTTTACAAGAACGGAACCTGTGCCAAGCTTGCTATTTACTGCGGAAATATTGAAAGATTGGAGGAACAGGTTTTTCCTTTTCTTACCGGTACTATGGGCATTGATCCTGCTTTGATTTTAAAATATCATGGCGGTAACAGCAAATATAAAATTACCGGGAACGATAAATTTGAATACCAAATATTGGATACGCCTCTTTCTCAAAAGAAAATTATTTTGCTGGTGCAGATAGGTAAAGAAGGCTGGGATTGCAAAAGCCTTACCGGCGTTATCTTATCGCAGAAAGGCGATTGCCCGGCAAACATGGTGTTGCAAACAAGTTGCCGTTGCCTGCGGCAGGTAGTGAAAGATGATAAGGAAACCGCTATTGTTTGGCTCAATGAAGAAAATGCAAAAGTGCTGGATAAACAGTTGAGAGAGGAACAGCATACGAGCATACAGCAATTAAATAAAATTGCGGAGGAAGATGATGATACTTTAGTGCAGCGATATTCCCGCCTTGAATATTTACAATTGCCTGCCGTGGAGTTTTACCAGTTGCGGGTAAATAATACCGCATTGATTATAGAAGAAGATCCCGATACAAAACATAAGCTCGAAACTGTAGCGGCTAACCCGGCATATAAAACTACAGCAGTAGTGGAGACAAGGGATATTACTCCAAAGGGTTTAAGAGAAAGAGAAGAAATTTATTATTCAGGAAATGAAGAAGCCCATTTTTACAGGTGGTTGCAGGCGATAAGTAAAGGAAGCTTCAATTCATTAACGGTAAAAAACCTGCTGAGCTTTGAAGAAGAATTGCTTGTTGTTTTTAATACAATAACTTATAGATCAAAAGGCAGCCGCTATTTTAATAATCTGTATAAACAGCAAACCATTCAATCGCAGATCAGGTTAGCTTTTCAGCAAAAAAGAGATTTGCAGACAACGGAGGAAATCATTCCTGAAAAAGCAAGCCTGCTGCTCGTGGAAAAACTTTCTGCCATTGCAGAACATAATAAACTGTATCCATCAAAAGAAGAAACAAGGCAGATATTGAATATTGATGCATCAGGCAAAACAGTAAAAGAAACTG
>JBBPZF010000526.1:0-4821 GCA_038199105.1 Chitinophagales bacterium
CTTTGAGATCAAATTTTAGGGTAAAAAATGCTATTAAAAGAGATTATAAATATTGATAAAGAAATCCTTCATGGAACTCCGGTATTTAAGAATACACGGGTACCTGTGCAAACTTTATTTGATCATCTTGAAGAAAGTTCACTGGAAGAATTCTTAAAAGGCTTCCCATCAGTTTCACGCAGCCAGGCAGAAAAAGTTATTGAATTTGCCGGCAGACTAATTCATTCTACTCCCCTGGAATATGAAGATACTGCTGTATGAAAACATAGACGTACGATTTAAAAGTCTTTTTAACAGTGAAGCCCATACTGTATTTACCGTAAAAGATATGAATTGGCTGGGATTAAAAATGGAAAGCTTTTGCAGTTAACCATTGATAATTTATTCGACTTATTTATCACTGCCGATAAAAATTTTATAAATCAACAAAACCTAACAGACGTTACTATTAATATTTTGGTTCTGAACGTAAGATTTAATATTTTAAAAAACATCACTCCACTATATCAAGATATTTTGACATTGATTTCAGCTCTCTTACGAAAAAAAATAATCATTTTAAGTGATAAGCAAAGCGGCTAAAGCTGATTGAATTTTTTTCAACCAATATTTGTCCCTGAATCTCGGCCACTGGAACAACTGCTTTTTTCAACTTTGTTTTTTTCCTAACTTCTATTTTGCGAAGTTTGCCGCTCTTAATTAATATTATTTGCATGAAAAAAATCTGCCTTCTTATCATCTTCAATTTTACATTTTTCATTTTTTTATCGGCGCAATCTGACCGGTGGCAACAGCGGGTAAAGTATAACATGAACGTGGATGTAGATGTAAAAACAAACCGCTTTACCGGCATACAAAAATTAGAATACACCAACAACTCTCCTGATAAACTTGATCGGGTATTTATCCATTTATACTGGAATGCTTTTCAGCCGGGGAGCGAAATGGATGTGCGAAGCCAGGAGCTTGGTAAAATATTAATCAACGGCAGGCCTGATTGGGATGGAAGAGTAAAAGACCGTATTTCAAAATTAACCCCGGATGAAATAGGTTATCAGAAAATAAAATCAATAAAACTTAATGGTGTTGAACAACCTATAAAGCTCCACGGAACGATATTTGAAGTTGATCTTACAAAGCCTATTTCACCAAAAAGCACAGTAAATTTTGTTATTGATTTTGAAGCACAGGTTCCGCTGCAGGTAAGAAGAAGTGGCCGTGATAATGAAGAAGGAATTCGTTACAGTATGAGCCAATGGTATCCTAAAATATGTGAATATGATTATGAAGGCTGGCATCCTACACCGTATGTTGCGAGGGAGTTTTATGGAGTTTGGGGAGATTATGATGTGACTATCAATATTGATAAAACTTATAAACTTGCCGGCACCGGTGTGTTACAAAATGCTTCTGAAATTGGCTGGGGCTACGACAAGCCAGGCACTCCTTTAAAAAATATTTCTTCCGCAAAACGTACATGGCATTTTGTCGGAAATAATGTACACGATTTTGTATGGGCTGCCGATCCCGACTATGAACATCTTGTAAGAAAACAGGATGGAGTAACGCTGAATGTTGTTTATAAGAAAGTAGACTCGCTGCAAAAGAACTGGGAAAGGGTTGCAGATGCCGCCGTAACCGTGTTGCCTTACATGGAAAAGCGTTTTGGCAAATATCCTTATCCGCAATATTCATTTATACAAGGTGGCGATGGCGGCATGGAATACCCAATGGCTACTTTGATAAAGGGCCCAAGCCTGGGTACTGTTTTTCATGAGTGGATGCATAGCTGGTACCAAATGATGATGGGTACTAATGAAAGCCTGTATCCATGGATGGATGAGGGTTTTACAACTTTTGCAGAAGGCGAGGTAAGCGCTTATTATAACAAGGTCATGAATATAACAAATGAAAGACATGAACAACTTCCAATAAATCATGCTGACTCATATAATGGCTACTATTTTTTAATGAAACAAAAACTTGAAGAGCCGCTCAGCACTCATTCAGATCATTACAATACAAACCTGGCTTATAGTATAAATGCCTATTCCAAAGGCGATATGTTTTTGGAGCAGTTAGGCTACATCGTTAGTGATTCGGTAAGAGATAAAATAATGCTCGAATATTATAGATTATGGAGATTTAAACATCCTAACGCATCAGACTTTGTGAAGGTGGCACAAGATGTCAGCGGCATTCAGCTTGACTGGTATAAAGAGTATTGGGTTTATACAACTAAATCTATTGACTATAGTATTGATAGCCTTTGGGAAGAGAATGGAACATCTAAAATAAGGTTAAGAAGAATCGGGCAAATGCCTATGCCTGTTGATCTTCAGCTTACGTTTAAAGACAGCACAAAAGAGTTGCATTATATTCCGCTGGATTTAATGTTTGGTAACAAACCTGCGAAAACCAATGAAACAAGAATCGTCCACGATGAATGGAACTGGACTAATCCTACTTACATAGTTGAATTCAAACACCCGCTTACTGATCTTGTGTGGGTGGAAATTGACCCCACAAAAAGAATGGCCGATGTTGATCAAAAAAATAATACACTTAAATTAAATTGGTAGAAGCGAAAGTGCATATTCGCAGGGCAGGTATAGACGATGCCCCCTTAATTTCCGAATTAAGTGAGGAGACTTTTTTTGATACATTCAATGGCACCTGTACCGATGACGATATGCAGAGATTTATTGCACATTACTTTAATGAACGGCAGGCCTACAAAGAATTGCAGGATGCCAATGACTTTTATTTTATTGCCTTTGTTGATGATATAGCTACAGGCTACATCAGGATGAAGGAAGAGGAAAGCGATGTGGACATTATCAAAAAGAAAAACGGTATTGAATTAAAAAGAATTTATGTGCTGAAGGAATATCATTCAAAAAAAATAGGTACCGCACTTATGAAATTTGCTTTAGATTTTGCTGCAAATAAAGGCTACGAATTGTTGTGGCTCGGGGTATGGGAACACAATGAAAGAGCAATAAGATTTTATAAAAAATTTGGATTTGAAGATACAGGCTTTCAGCACCCATTTCCAATTGGGAACACACCTCAAACAGATAATTGGATGATTAAGCTTATTGAAAGATCATCATAAATTCTTAACTCTGTTTATCAATTCTTTATCAGGTATGTTTTCAGATTCCGATTTGTCAAAGATGGCAATCATAAAAATATTTTCATTTACTACCTGTACGAAGGTGATAAGCCTTGCTCCGCCGGATTTGCTTCTACCCTTAGAACGAATAGCTAAGCGGATTTTAAAACAATTGTGTGCTATTGGAATTCCCATTAAGGGATTAGATTGGAGCTGTGTGATTAACGACTGAACATCGCTTTGATTGAAGGATATTTTTTTGCAAGTTGTTTAAGGTCCTTTGCAAAAGGTTGGGTGTATCTTATATCAAAGCTCATCAAGAAGTTCTTGAATAGGCCTCAATTTTATTTTACCGGCAAGATGTAGTTTTACTTCTTTCACCGATTCTTCAATCCCATCTAAAATTTCTTTTTCTTTTTTTGTAAATTTCTTTTCAGGGCGATCTATCACCTCTACAAAGTCCATGTGCTTTAGCAGCTGTTTTAAAAAAGGCAGCTTTCTTTTATCTTTTATTTTTAAAATAAGTTGATCCATTGTGTACGTTTGATTTGTTATGTGCTATGTAAATTTACAAATTTTACTCAAAGCTAATTTCAGGAAGGAACATACAGAATAAACTTTTCCTTAAAAAATGGCTCTTCAAATATTCTTTCAATTTCCCATATACGCGGCCTGCAGCCACTTTCCGAAATTTCTTTTGCCAGGTCTCCACCTTTTAAACAAACAAGGCCGGTTAGTTTTTTTGGCTCATTTACGGGTTTCTTTTTTAATAAAGGCTTACTCCAAAACAACAGATCTTTTAAAGGAGCTACAGCCCGTGACATTACAATATCAAATTTCCTCTTATGAATATCTTCGGCCCTCGAATGTTGAACGGTTACATTTTTCAATCCTGTTTCATCAACAACAGCCTCAATTACTTTCAACTTTTTATTGATACTGTCAACCAAATGAAAATGCACTTCCGGAAAAAAAATTGCCAACGGAATGCCGGGAAATCCTCCCCCCGTACCGAGATCCATAATTTCATATCCATCGGGAAAATTAAATTGCGTGGCAATAGCAAGCGAATGCAATACATGGTGCTCATAAAAATTATCCAGATCCTTGCGCGATATCACATTTATTTTTTGATTCCATTCCGCATATAATTGTTGTAAAGCAGCATATTGCTTTAACTGTTTTTCGCTAAAATCTGAAAAATATTCTGTTATGATTTCCATTTGCCGCGAACTTTTCCTTTGCCACGAATTTCACGAATTAACACGAATAATCTCTTTTACTATTTTCATTTGCCTCGAATGGCACTGATCAAACGAATTATTCATAACTATATCATTCATGAAATTTTTGGCATTCGTGGCTATACCTTCCTGGATTCATTCGTGAAAATTCGTGCAATTCGTGGCAACATCATTTCCACTCCCTGGCCGGCTTTTTATACAAAGCTGACGCGAATAAAATATAATAGAAGAACATCCAAATATCAAAGAATAAAAACCAGGGAAATAAATCCTTTTCATCCAGCTTTTCCGTGGTTTTATACAATATAAAAGCCTGCCAGATAAAACGTATTCCAAAGGCAACCAAAGCCCATTGCCAGCTGAAAAAAATAATCGTCAAAACAAAAAGTGGGTAGAAAAAAAATTGTGAACAAGCATACAGGCCTAAAAAAAGTTTGTGTGATGCCTTATAATATTTAC
>JBBPZF010000527.1:0-3723 GCA_038199105.1 Chitinophagales bacterium
CCTGCCATGTATGAGCACCCGTTGTGATGGTGCCACCTGGTGATCTACGCCCCCGTTTCTTTTTAAATAAATTAATCCTTCCGGGGACACGTAATTTACGAACCAGCTTATTTCGTCAGCATGGGCTTCTATTACTACTTTAAATGTTTTATCAGGATTTATTACACCCACCGCGGTACCATAGGCATCAGTAAAAGTGGTATCCACATATTCTTTTATATAATTCAGCCAAACTCTTTGGCCACCTGTTTCAAAGCCAACAGGAGAAGGTGTATTGATATAATCTTTAAGAAATCCCAATGATTTTTCGGTGATGATAGAATCTGTCTTTTTAATTTTAGCCATATCGGTGTTACTATTTTTTAATTAGAGTTTGCAAATTTAAAGTTTTAAAGCGAGAAGGTAAACGAGCAATGCTTGTAACAGCATCATGCCATCTATGCCGGCGAGATAAACAAAATCGCTGTTTGTTTTTTTAGTAAACTCCACGGTGAGAAAAGTAGCTGCGGCAGAAATGCACATGGCAATAAATACCCCGCTATCGGCCCAATAAATATACTGAAGCAGCGACATTAAAAAGAAAACCACGAGACCGGCATAAGCAGTGAGATACGATTTTTGTCTACCCAGGATAACAGCCAACGTCTTAATGTTTTCATGCCTGTCAATTTCTATATCACGCATATCAAATAGCAGGCAAAGCACAAACATGAATACAAACCGTTTTCCAAAAACAAAAAGAAATGAAGTTGCATTGATAGCCCTATCGCTCACAGGAAACCAGACTGTAACGAGTGTCCACAAAAGGGCAAGCGTAAGAATTTTCAGAAAGCCAAAATCTTTTATTCGTTTTCCTTTTGCAAAAGGCAAAGCCGGGAATGAATAGAGCAGCGCAATAGCGCCAAGCACTAACAGGATAAAAAAATGTTGTAAACGAAAACTAAAAAGGCTGATGATAATTAAAACACATCCCGCAGCAAAAAGAATTTTATGTACAGATTTGTTTTGAAGAGACCATGCAAGCCTGCGGGAATTTTTTACAGCTGACGTCTTCACCAGGTAATGAAGGTTGTATTGCACCATAGTGGCTCCAAACACAAAAAAATAAAAACTCAGATTATTTAAAGGAATCTTCAGCAGCAGGTTGGTTTCAATAGAAAGCGCAACAGCACAGCAGGCAATGAAAATGCTGCTGAAGAGCGCGAACTCGGTAATCTTTTTTATGAGCACTGTCAGTAAACAAGAATAATGGGTGGTGATGAAACTGTATCACTGGTATGCATCGCAGCATCGGTAAGAGCAAAGCGAAAAACAGCGGTATCATTCCGCTGGCATTTTGGTGAAATGTTTGCCAGGCCTACGCTTGAGCTGTTATAACCGAACGTAACGGTAATATCTCCCTTTTGATTTTTAGACGTAGGAAATGGTGGGACCTGGTAAGTATCCTGGAAAGAGCTAAGGGTACAATTAGGCACTATTTCCTGCACAAATACTTTGTTAGTAAGATCGCCTTCAGCATCAGTAAAAGATAACACGAATTGAATTTGCTGGCCGGTCTGCAGCGTCGTTGTATTTACACTTTTAAATTTTAGTGATGGTGTTGTCGCAAATTTATCTTTTTTACAACCTGAAAACAATGTAAATAAGATAATTGAAATTAAAATAGGGTATCGCATCTTTGTATTTTAAAGCTGAATGTTTTATCCATCAAATTTAATTATTAAAACCTGAATAACATTTTAGAAATATCTAAATGGAAAAATAAAATTTTCAATGTCGCCTATTACAATTTCGATGATATAGCGCTTGAATTATTCAGAATACAATATCAATTCAATGAAGTTTATAGAACATACGTGAATGCTCTTGGGATAGTTCCCGCTGAGGTAACATCTGTTGAAAGAATCCCATTTTTACCCATCCGGTTTTTTAAGTCAATGGCCGTAAAAACAACAGAATTTGAGCCAGAAAACATCTTTGAAAGCAGCGGCACTTCCGGTGAAAATACCAGTCGGCATTATGTAAAAAACAATGCTGTATATAAAGAAAGTTTCCTGAAAGGCTTTAAACATTATTATGGAAATCCGCAACAGTGGTGCATCCTGGGGCTTTTGCCGGGTTACCTTGAGAGAAGCAATTCGTCCCTGGTATATATGGTGAACGAACTTATGGCAATGTCGGCGAAAGATTGCAATGGGTTTTATTTATACGATCATGACAAGCTTTATAAAACCCTTGTTCACAATGAAATTATTGCACAGCCAACTTTACTTATAGGCGTTACTTATGCCCTTCTGGACTTTGCTGAAAAATACCCAATGAATCTCAAACATACTACCCTCATGGAAACCGGCGGCATGAAGGGCAGGCGGGAAGAATTGACACGTGAAGAAATTCACAAAATTTTAAAAGACAGCTTTGGTATAAAAACGATTCATTCGGAATATGGGATGACGGAGCTGTTGTCGCAGGCCTACTCAAAAAAGAAAGGATTATTTCATTGCGTTCCGTGGATGAAAGTTCTTATAAGAGAATATAATGATCCATTGGCTGTGAAAGGGAATGCAAAGGGGGCGAACGAGGTAACCGGCCTTATAAACATTATTGATCTTGCCAACCTTTACTCCTGCTGCTTTATAGCGACGGATGATGTGGGAAGGCTGTATAAAAATGAATCATTTGAAGTATTGGGAAGGCAGGACCACAGCGACCTCAGGGGATGCAGCCTCTTAACAGTAGATGGCTCTTAGAAGATTACCAATGCTATAACGGCATCACGAGAAAGCTTTACAATATAGGGCATACATTTGCGTTTACTTCTTCATTCACCAAACAAAAAAATAATAAAATGAAAAAACTGTTATTAATGCTAATGTTTTCTTTAAGCATCGGTATTGCTGCCAATGCACAGGATAAGGATAAAGTAAAACCAACATCTACTGTTCCGCAAAAAGTTCACAACACTTTTAGTAAGCACAAGAAACACAAAGGCTATAAAACAAAGCACAAGCACCATGGAGTTACCGTAAAGAAAAAAGTTGATATGAAGGACGGGGAGGTAAAGACTAAGGTAAAAAAGTGACGTTCTTATGAAATCTGTGCCGCCTCAATTAGTTTTGAGGCGGTTTTTAATTTGGTAGGCCTTCATTATCACTTGGCATCGTTCACCTCAATCCAAAAACCATCTGGGTCTTTAAAATAAATTTGCTTTACACCATCCGGGCGGGTGGTAACAGACTTTGCCTGGCCGGGCCAGTTCTCGTATGCAACATTATTTTTATTAAGGCGCTGCGTAAATTCTTCCACTGAAGGAACGCTAAAACATAGATGCGAATCCTTATCATGAGGAATGATGGCTGTAGTACCCTGTATAATGTGCAAGGCCGCATTGCACCCAATAGCAAACCAGCTATGCCTGCCATCATGAAAAGGCTCGGGGATCATTTCCAACCCAATCACATCTTTATAGAAATAAGTGGTCGTCTGAAGATTGACGACATATACGGCAATGTGATTTATTGCAGGCCTAACCTGCGCTTCACCTGATGTACTTCCCATAACTATCAAAATTATAAAAGCTAACAATCGTATTTTCATAATGTAAGTATTAAACAAAAATAGGTTTTTAGCTGCCGCAATGTGACGCTAATATTTAGTGCATTCAAGTTTATATAAGTTAATATCAATAAGACAAAACCAAATCAAAAAAGACAAAAGGTAATC
>JBBPZF010000528.1:0-5743 GCA_038199105.1 Chitinophagales bacterium
AAGATAGACTTTAGATTATAAGAGAAAAAGAAGGTGCAAGTTAGGAATTTAGAATTTTAATTTATCTCAATTGATATGCGAATCAGTTATTTATTGATAATGAAGTTTGTCCATTAAAATTTATCTGTACTTTACAATTTATTAAAATTGCTTTTTAATTCTTTAAAATTGAAACTATGCAAGACAAGGTTATACCCGTTGCAGATATAGCTGATCTGAAGCACGGAAAACATCCACGAGGCCTGTATATATTATTCTTTACAGAAATGTGGGAGCGCTTTGGCTACTATTTAATGATTGGTATTTTCTTGCTATACCTCACAGATACAACTGGCAATGGTGGCCGCGGCCTTGATACGGTAGCAGCTGTAAGCATTGTGGGAACTTATGTCGCGCTTATTTATCTTACTCCCTTTATAGGAGGATTAGTTGCCGACCGTTATCTTGGTTATACAAAATCAATTTTCCTTGGTGGAAGCTTATTGGCCCTCGGCTATTTTTTAATTGCCCTGAATGGCAGTAATCTTTTAATGTATACGGGGCTCTTCTGCGCAATAATCGGCAACGGCTTTTTTAAACCAAACATCAGCACGCTATTGGGTAATATTTATAACAGGCCCGACCTAAGATCCAAAAAAGATGTGGCATATAATATCTTTTATATGGGAATAAATATTGGCGCCTTTATATGCAATTTTGTTGCTGCGTTCTTACGAAATAATTATACATGGGGATGGGCTTTTTCTGCCGCCGGCTTTGGAATGGTGTTAGGATTGATTTGGTTTGCTATCGGATTGAAACATGTAAAATACGCGGACGTGATAAAGCCAGTTCAGAAAGAAGACATGCCTATCTCAAAAATTGGACTATATGTTTTTTTACCTGCGATAATTGCGGGAGCAATTGGTTGGTTCATTCCAGGAAACATTATGGGTTCTGATTCCAATGATGCCTTCATCTTTGCCTGCATACCAATTATCTTTTTTTATTTTAGTTTATGGTACAATGCAAAAGGCTTCGATAAAAAACGCATCAGCACTTTATTGATCTTGTTTGGTGTTTCAATTATTTTCTGGAATATATATAATCAGAACTCAACAGCACTAACTCTTTGGGCTCAAACATATACAGACCGCGAAGCACCGAAAGCTATTCAGCCTGTCCTAAAGCCTTTCAATTTTTTAGAAACAGTAAATACAAAGCCCACGGAAGTAAAGATCGTTGATAACCAGTTTCGCGCCGTAGCTGATGCTAACGATAAAGTACAAACGAAGCAGGGAACCGATCTGTACTTTCAGAATTTACAAAAAGATAAATATCCACCGCCAGGCCAGGATTTAAAATTAATATCAACAGAAATTTATCAATCTATCAATCCTTTTTGGATAATCGTACTAACGCCTTTGGTCGTTGGCTTTTTTGGCTTCCTGAAAGCACGGGGTAAAGAATTGTCAACGCCAAGCAAATTCGCTTGGGGAACGATCATTGCGGGCCTGTCTTCCCTGGTGATGGTATTTGCGTGCCTGTCAACCGACATTTATCAAAACAAAGCTTCAAGCTGGTGGATATTTTCAAGTTATGGTGTTTTTACCATAAGCGAATTATTTGTAAGCCCTGTTGGATTATCGCTCACATCGAAAGTTGCTCCGCGAAGACTAACTGCTTTGATGATGGGCGGCTGGTTTATCACTACGTCCTTGGGAGGAAAGATATCAGCCATACTCGCAGGCTTCTGGGACCAGTTTGATAACAAAGCTGTTTTTTTTGCAATAAGTGTAATAGCCGCTTTAGTTGCCGGCATTTTACTTTTTCCTTTAACCAAGCGCTTAAATAAAATAGTGGTGGAAGCAACGGCGTTGGATGATTAAAAATTTAATTATTGTCATAGCATTGGGGTTGTAAAAATTCTTCAGGGCTTTTTATTTGATACCAAATTGTAAGTCCAAGTTATAAATCTGAAGGCTCATGTATTTGCCTGTTAAAACACCCGCAAGATTCCTTGGGCTTCTCAAATAAAATTCATATACTCATATTGCTTTCCGAGTATTTCTTTATCATCAGCGCCAAGCCATTTATTTAAAACAGTAGCGTAGACGTTTTTAAAATCTACGGTATGTTTTAGATCGCCATCATTCAAGTCATTGAGATCTGGCATCGCATTAATAATTCCTTTTTGTTTTAATCCTCCGCCAATGAAGAACATATTATTTGCTGTGCCATGATCAGTACCGCCGCTTGCATTTTGTGATACTCTTCTTCCAAATTCACTAAAGGTCATTAGCATTACATCCCTGAAACGATTGTTATCTTTTAAGTCTTTCACAAATGCGCTGATGGCATCATTTAATTCTGTAAACAATCTTTTTTGCTGATTTTCCTGGTTCACATGCGTATCAAAACTGCCAAGGCTTAGGTAATAAACTTTAGTATTGATATCGCTCATGATAAGCGATGCAATTGTTTTTAAATTTTTACCTGTTACTGTTGCAGGATAAATTTTTGATGAAGGATTCAGCTTGCTTTGTTCAAAAATATAATCAGCACTGCTAAGTGTTTCACTCAAGGTTTTATATAAATAATCAACTGTTTCTTCTTCGGGATGATGAGCGGCATTTATCTCTTTAAAATATTTTTCATGTCTGGTGTTATAAAGACGCTTCGGATCTTTTACAGCAAGCCCTTTATTTATTTCGCCTTTTAATGCGAGGCTCAATACATCATCCACCTCCAGCGCCTGTGTTGGTTTTGAGCAGCCGCTGCATTGCGCATCAAGATAACGGCCAAGCCAACCTGTGTAAACATATTTATCACTATCACTTGCACTTTGCCAAATGTCCATGCTGCGAAAATGTGAACGGTCTGGATTAGGATAACCGACGCTGTTTAAAATGCCAAGGCTGCCATCATCATACAAATCTTTGAAAGCGGTTAATGCAGGATTTATTCCCACGTCATCTGTCAGCAATATGGCTTTATCTTTTTCAATACCAAGCTTTGGCCTTGACTTATAATAAATATCATTTCTTACAGGTATCACTGTATTCAGTCCATCGTTACCTCCGCTGAACTGTAATACCACCAATACTTTATTACCGGGTGGCACCATTACCTTTCCATCAAAGGCTTTCAAAAACTTAGGCATCATTATGGAAGCGGTAGCTAATGAACCTACCTGTAAAAATTCTCTGCGTTTGAATAACATAATATAAAGCCCCATCCCAACCCTTCCCCGAAGGGAAAGGACGTTATCCGGGGTGTGATTTAGAAGTTAAAAATATTTTTATTTTTTTTAGATGACTTTATGATAATCTAAAATTTTTCAAGAAACTGATTGCCTTTTCCCTTCGGGGCCAGCGGCCTTCAACACAATTGATATTCCGGTGTGCTCATCAATTCAACTATTGCGGTTTTAATGTAAACATCTCTTGACTGCTTGTCAATATATTTATCGAGTATCGCCGGGCTTATTTTACTCCTGGTTTGAAGCACTACTTCGTTGATCTTTTGCAGCAGGCTTTCTTTATTTGTTTTATCAAATACTTTAGTAACTGCAGGCCAATCTACAGTCACATTTACCTGCCTTGCTTTGTCTTTGGTATCAACACCTTCCATACCCATCATAGTGTCATCATCATCTTTTGTCTTTACTGCAAAATCATCGGCATCGGTAAGAATTTGGGGAATACGCATTCTTAACATCAATGCGCTGCTGTCTATCCAGTTTTTCCCGCCAGGCCATCCTGCAACATTCGGAGGATAAAATAAAATTTGCCCAAGCGCCCGTTCAAATAATAATTGCGTTTCCGGCCGCTGAAGCTTCATCGGTATCAACCGGCGAATTCCTACAAGTAATTCGACAGGTGATTTTATGCGGGTACCAATATTTTTATCATTATAAAACCAATCGCTTGTATATATATCAGCCAGCAATCCTTTTATATCATAATTGCTTTGATAAAACCTGTCAGCTAGCCAATCAACTTTATCAGGATTCGGATTGTCGTTTACAAAATATCTATAGATTTTTTGCGAGATGAATTTGGCAGTCTGCTTTTGTTCCAACAACATATCTATGATGTCGTCGCCATTAAAATTTCCTTTTTTTCCTAAAAAAGTTTTGCTTCCGTTATCATGAAAGAAAGGCCTTTCCACAAAGTCACCTTTGAAATTAAATCCCCATCCTGTAAAGGACCTGGCCCCTTCCTTAATATCGCTTTCGGAATAATTGCCCCGGCCCAGGGTAAAAAGTTCCATCACTTCACGGGCGAAATTTTCATTGGGATGTTCCTTTTTATTTTGCTGGTTATTGAGAAAGGAAAGCATTGCCGGACTCTTACTAATCTGCCGTAAGAGGTCGCCAAAATTCCCTAATGCATTTTCGCGTACAACATTTAGGAGTTGTTGCTGGAAATAAATATTTACCACCCTACATGCAAAATGCCCGTGCCAGAAAAGACTCATTTTTTCTCTTAACTGAGCCTCACTGTTTATCATTTCGCTAAGCCATGTGAGGTTCAAATTTTTCAGGTCTTCCACGGATTGTTTGCGAAGCATCTTTTTTTGGTCCTTGTCCAGTTGTTGCATTTTGCCCAAATCCTGCACACCCTTTACCAGGCCATCCATCATGTTAGTCGCAATATTAAATTGCTCCGGCTTTTTTAATGAAGTTTTTTCAAGTAATAAATACAAATCTTTTTGAGACACATCCTGGAGTTCATTTGCATTTTCGGCCATTGGGCCAAAGGCGGCTCTCCATAAGAGATGCTGATTTTTCGATTGATTAGATACTGCCATTTTTTTCTTTAAAGGAAAATGTTCTAAAAGAAATTTGGTTTAAGACTTCGCAAATTAAAAGAGGTTTAATTTTCAAATTTCTTTTATTAAAAAGGAATGATAGGCACAATCTTAACTTTATCGACACTTTTTAAAGATAAATTAGATTAGAGGTGGCAATTGTAACAAACAGCAAGATGATGCCTCATAATATAGTTGCTAACAAAATTTCAGCCCCATAACTTTTAAATAAGTACATACCTTGATAATTCGAAAACAAAGGGAAAATTGATCCAGATAATGTTATCTTGTCGGCAGCCCGCATTGTGACCAGGATATTAATCTTGTTGCAGATTCACCATTAGCCGACTTTGAAAATATTATGTACACTGTCTGTAGGCATGAGCGCTTCCGGCGAGGGTCCTGTTAATTATGAAGATTTGTTAGACTTTAAATTATTTCCCGAAAGTCTTGTCCGTGACTTCTGTTCTAAATTCAAATATTTTTTCTAATTGTCTTTTTACAAAAAGCGAATTGGCAATATCGCCAAGAAACCAGAGCGGGATTTTGTAATGCACAATATCTGTCATCTCAACACCGCCACTCACTTCTTTAAAATGGTGTTGGTGATGCCAGAACGAATACGGCCCATACCGTTGTTCATCAATAAAATATTTCATCGATTGTACATTGGTTATTTCCGTCATCCAGTAAAGCGGAATACCCAATACCGGCTTTACGGTATATTCAATCAATTGCCCTGCATACATCTCATCTTCATGATGTTCCGAAATAATATTAAAGCCAAGCTCAGGCGGCGTTATTTTTTTTAGGTTAGCTGGAGAAGAAAAAAACTCCCATGCTTCTTCAAGTTTTATCGGCAGAAACTGCACTTTCTTTAAACTGTAAACTTTGCTCATTTGGGGTTAATAACAAAAGAAAAGGGATTTGGTTAAGTTTTTTATTTATT
>JBBPZF010000529.1:0-3431 GCA_038199105.1 Chitinophagales bacterium
ATGGGGATGGAGCGCACGTTAAATTTCTTCAGGCTATATGATGATAATAATAACCAGCTATTTCCTAATCTTTCGTTTCGGTCATTTGTTTTTTTATCAGCCTTATCGATGCCTGCGGGCCTTGTCTTCCAATCACTTTAAATTCTTTTTTTTCAAGCCGGGTATAAGAGATAAGGAAATTTATTATCTCATCAACCAGGGAAATGTCCAGAGCAAAAATTGATTTTATTTCTTTATACCTTTTAGAAACAACAGGGCAGGCAATCATGCGGTCGTTCCTTGAGCTTTCTCCATTTTCTGTTTGTTCTGCTTCTATTACGCCAAGCATTTTACATTCTATAATGCAACCGGGCCAGGAAGGCTCATCCATAAGAATTAATACATCTACAGGGTCGCCATCTTCTGCTTTTGTAAACGGAATAAAACCAAAATGAAAGGGAAAGCTTAATCCTTCCGGAAGAATTTTTTTAAGCTTAAACATTTGGGACTCTTCATCGAAATTATATTTGGCTGCACACCCCTTTGGCGTTTCAACTATTGCATGGATGTGCTTTTTATTTTTCGCAAATGTGTGTGGTAAGTTCATAAGGAGATGATATTAATGTTTATGCCGTTCACCCTATTCATCACCCCGGCTGTTGACTGCTGTATCTTCATATTAGGATTGCTTAAGTTCCAAAGGTTGCAAACCATTTCATTTATCATAGCCATTCACACCCTTTACAAAATAATATCCACTCTTTTTGATGTAATAGTTTTTGTCACCTTTCTCACCTTTATAAAATCTAAACTTCTGTTTTGGCCTGTCGTCATATAATAATGTCAAAGTACCTTTTTCTAACTGATAACTCCCTTGCAAAGTTTCATCTTTTTCAAGAGTCATATTGTAGTCATTAAAAATGAACCTTCCATCTCTGTTAAACTGAATGTTTATCGTCGCACCGTGGGGGATAAACCAATAACCAATCAGGTTTTCAACATTTGATGATTCGTCTGTTTGTATTTGAGTCGAGTCAATTGTCGAAACCTGCGTAGGAGAAGTATCCTGGGTTATATTTTCCTTTTCTTTAAGTTTTAATTCTTGTTCCTTGAGTGCAAGTTCTTTTTCTTTCAACGCTAATTCCTTTTGTTTGTCTGTGGAAGAATTATTGCAACTAATAAAAGCAGTCAAGCTAATTGTAAAAAATAAAAGTATTTTTTTCATTCGTAAATATCACATTAGAAAGTTTGCCCCATGCGGTATAGTAGCCAATTATTTTATTGCATTTCCCGAAAAAAGAATGAATATAATTTCATCGATACTACATACATCAAATGGGCAACCTCACAAAGGCTTCCATTGCAGCATATCTCGTAAGTCCAAGTCTTGCATATAGGTCAGCGGTATTTGCATTTCTTTCTTCCGCTCTTTGCCAAAATTCCCTGTTATCACTTCCCTGGAAGGGCACACTGTCCTTTTGTGATTGATGTATAAAAATTCCATAGCGCTTTTTTCTTACCTGGTCAGGGCTCATAGGTACGGCCATTTCTATTTCGCTTATATCCCATTCTTCCCAGGCACCTTTGTACAGCCATACACGACAGTCGGAGAGCCATTCATCGCCTTCTTTTTTCATAACGTCCAGGGCTGCGAGTATTATATCTATACAAACTTTATGCGTGCCATGGGGATCCGCAAGGTCGCCGGCACAAAATACCTGGTGCGGTTTTATTTTTCGCATAAGGTCAACCGTTAGTTCAACATCTTTATCACTCATCGGGTTCTTCTCAATAGTACCAGTCTCATAAAACGGGAGATTCATAAAATGAATTTGCTCTTCGGTCAGCCCAACATATTTGCAGGTAGCTCTCGCTTCACATCGCCTTATCAATCCCTTGATGCTTCTTATTTCTTCGCTATCTTTTTCACTTGCCTTTTTTTTATTGAGATAAGCACTTGCTTTGTTGAAAATACTTTGGCTAATGGTATTATCAATATCAAAAATTTTCTCGAAACCAACAGTGAAGTCAAGAAAGCGTGTTACGAATTCATCAGTTACAGCAATGTTTCCGCTGGTTTGATAAGCCACGTGTACATCATGCCCCTGGTCGTGAAGGCGCATAAACGTACCTCCCATACTTATAATATCATCATCTGGATGGGGAGAAAAAATCAGCACTCGTTTTGGGAACGGCAGGCTTCTTTCCGGGTGATTGGGCATTGAAGAATTGGGTTTGCCACCCGGCCATCCGGTGATGCTGTCTCTCAGCATATAATATACTTCCAGGTTAGTTTCATAAGCATCGCCTTTTTCAACCAGTAAATCACTAAGGCCAAATTCATTATAGTCATGATCAGTTAGGCTGAGTACGGGCTTATCTAATTTTAACGAGAGGTTTATTACCGCTCTCTTTATCATGTTCGGGGTCCATTCACAATCGCCGGTAAGCCACGGAGATTTAAAACGCGTAAGCTCGGATGCCGCAAACTCATCCAATACAAATTCGCAGTCATCATGATTTTGTAAAAGAGATGCTGGTATTTCTTCAGTTGGCTTACCCTCTACTGCTTTTTGAATAACGGGTGCCTTCGGTTTACCCCAGGCAAGTAGTATAATCCGCCGCGATTTGAGAATGGTGCTTATGCCCATGGTAATGGCCATGCGGGGCACATCGGAAATATTTCCGAACTCATGTGAATTGGCCAGCCTCGTAGAATTATCTAAAGTGATCAATCTCGTTTTAGAATAAACAGGGGAGCCGGGTTCATTGAAACCAATGTGCCCATTATTCCCTATTCCTAATATTTGAATGTCAAGGCCGCCCGCTTCCTCGATTTTATTTCCATATTCCGCGCAATGCTCTTTTATTTTTTCTTTTGGAATAAGGCCGTTCGGTAAAAAATAATTTTCCGGATCAATGTCCGTTTGCTCAAATAGATATTTACGCATGAAATAATGATAACTGTTCAGCGCGTCGGGCTCCATGGGATAATACTGATCAAGATTGAAGGTGATCACATTTTTAAAACTTAGTCCATCTTCCCGGTGCATTTTTACAAGTTCAGCATACAAGGATTTTGGGGTAGAACCGGTTGCCAGCCCTATTACTGCCTTCTTGCCTTTTGCATTTTTTTCTTTTATAAGATCAGCAATTATTTTAGCAACATAGTACGAGCCTTCCTGCGGAGTCGCAAAAATTTCTACCGGAATTTTTTCAAGAGAATCAATCATAAAACTTATTGTATTAAGTTAGGTTTATAAAGTATAATAGCCATAACAATTGTAATAAACAAACAGTAACAGAAAAAGACGAAGATAATATGAATAAACAACCTATAATTATGCATGTAGTTTTAGCCTGCTTGCATTAACAGCCGGTTAAACTTTATGTAGAATTAATTGGAATGACTGTAAACCTTTTCCAGAGAGGATAAGTACGAATTATTTGGC
>JBBPZF010000530.1:0-2335 GCA_038199105.1 Chitinophagales bacterium
TTCAGAACCCCTGACCTCACCGGCATTTAGGATGATACCAGTTTGTAGATAATTCTTAAATCTGTTCCGGGGTATTCTGTTTCTGTCTCGTTTAATTTTTCACAAAGGTGTTGGACTACTCTATCCTCTTTTTTATTATTGAAGTTATGCAATTTTACAGTAAGGGTTTTATTCGAATAATCCGGAATAATATCAGCATCTGACGAGTAAACTTGCTGTAATAACTTCCTTCCTTCGTCCTGGTGATGCTGTCCTAACTGACTTTTTATCAAATTATACATAGCTGTTTCGGCCCGGTAAGCAATCATTTTAATGTTGTCCATAAATTGTTTTCTGGCGTTTATGACATTACTAAATTTTTCTTCCGGCGCAAGTGATGCGAAAGTTATTTTTCTATCCACCTTCTTTTTCTTATTTTTTATCTCTGTTATCTGAGATTCCAACACTTCAATTTCCTGATGTATTTCTGCTTTTTTAGAGATAGCTTTCGTTAGCTTCTTACCTTTTTCGTTTACCATTTTTAAGGTGGTATTAGCAAATAATACCTTTTGTTTTGATAGTTTGCCATTGAGCGATCTTAACTGGCTATCTAATTGTTTATAAGCGGGGTTTACCAGCATTTTGGTCTCACTAATCTTTCCCATAGAATAGCTCACAAGCCCATCAATATCAAAGTTATCCGTCATGTATTTAAAGAAGTTTTCCTGACACCATCTCGCAAACATATACAAGCCTACGGACAAGATATTCAGTATCCAATTGGTAGTAATTATAGAGGTTTGATGACCGGATTTTGATAGCTTTCTTATTTCCCTGCACTTAATTTCTTTGGGATCCTTTTCGGGTCCAAATGTTAGCGTAATCTCTTTTTCGGCCAATTTTAGTATCTCCTCTGTGCCATCTTCCTGTACTGTTTCATATAGGGTAAAATCTCCTTCCGGCCATTTGTCTTTTACATTTTTATTGTAGGTACAAATGGCTACGCGCTTTTGCCATAAATAATCAAAAAATTCAGCGCTATAACATTCCCTGTCGCATACAATCATGAACTTGTGTAATTGAGGGTTTTGCAGCAATTGTTCTTCAGTGGGTTGAACAGGCACCTCTTTTTCCAGGCGGGGCAAAACGGATGTTTTTATTTGCTCTATCATGCCACTGTTTATAACTTCATTTATTACAAAAAAAGGCTGGCCGGTTTTATCGTTTACCCAATAGTCGGTACTACCACTCATGCATAGACGAAGCCGGCTTACAAAGCGTTTAGGCATAGTAGTGGCATGGCCGTAATATAAATTTACATGGCCATCTATATACAACACGCCTGCCAGGCCGGTGTTGGCCGCCATCCAGCCCTCGCTTAATTTACGGCTCCATTGCTGTACATCTCCTTTGGCGCTAAAGCGGGCTATTCGCCTGCGCAATGTTTTTACTTCCGGTATTCTATCCAATCCCATTGCCCTGCCTAATTCGCCACAGGGAATGGTATTGGCCTGATTAATATTGTGAACTCTTAATAAGCTTAAAAATGCTAAACATACAAAAATCATTTCTTCTGTGTAATACACGTTTTCCAGCTTAAAATCGTTGCTATGGTTAAGCAATCCACTACTGAGCAAGGCGGGCAAACTCAGCAAAACACCTGCACAGCTCAGGTCCGTTTGCTCATCAAATTTTGCCGTAGCTGTGCTGACGCCAAAGGATGCCAGTACTCTTTCGGCAGCATTACTGCACGCTTTACCCATACCGGTATTATCGTCTATAACAACACGCGCTGATTTGGTCTGAACCGAACGGTTTTCTTCCATGAACTCAGGTTCAATCAGAGTGAGGCGATCTTGCCGGATGGCTTTTTGGATTGTGTCAATTTTTATAGTTAACTCTTCTGCTATCTCCTGAAGAGAAGTACCCTGGCTGTATTTTATTTGTATTTGAGTTATTATTTCTTCGGTGAGCTTAGAGTTTGTGGGCCTTTTTTTTTACTTGTAAAGTCTCCTAATTCCTTACTTTCTTTATAACGCTTCACCCAACGTTTTACGCTAACAAGGCTTACGCCAAAACAATTTACAATGTCTTTCTGTTTGCAAACGCCGTTTGCAATAAGTTGGCTGGTGATATATCTAAAGCTGTCAATATCATTTTCATTGTGCATGAAAATAGGCATTGATCCATTGAAGTAATAAACGGTTTCTTCCTTTTTTTGCACTGCAACAAGGCGATTGATCAGGGTGGCTTCCACTGGAAATAATGGCAATAATATCTGTAGCCCTTTTTTTCTGCCAGGGGTATTTGGTGGGTTTTCTTCCATTTTGGTATCATTTTAAATTCCGTAATGAAA
>JBBPZF010000531.1:0-2544 GCA_038199105.1 Chitinophagales bacterium
ATTTCTAAAAGCCCTTTCAGTAATCCGTGTGTTTTCTAATATAGGGCAATGAGAATAATTTACAGGCGTAACATTTGAAAGTTGGCTTCCCAGAGGTGACACCTTTTGGAATTACTCTTCCCAGAGGTGACACCTTTTGAAAAGGTGTCACCTCTTTTGGCTGGCTACCGCGGAGTAAGGAGTGAATGGAGGTTGCGCAGAGGTGTTATTTTTCTGCGGTAAAGGGATTTTAGTAAACCCTGTCAGAAAGAATACTGGGCATCCCAGGGATATATTATAGCATTTTTATAAACCATAAAAAAAGGCTGCCTCAAAAAGAAGCAACCTTTTTAACACCCGCGATATATTCTAATCTACATTTTCACAAACATCTTATGTATAATCTTATCTCCGCTTATAATTTTTATGAAGTAAGTCCCCGGCCTTAGCGTTGAGACATCAAGCCTTGTAATTTTATCAGTTACCTGCATCGTTTTTACTTCCGCTCCCGAAGCGGTTATAATAGATAACGTGGATATTACATTTGGCTGAAGCCCTTCGGTGCTAATAGTGAGTGTGTTCCTTGCCGGATTCGGCTGTAAGCTTGCACGCAAAATATCTCTCCGGTACTTTACATTTGCATGATCATTTTCACCGGAATGATCTCTAAGGTCAAGCTGAGCTTCAGCAGCCCATACAGGAGCCAATTGATGTGCTTCCTCCTGCGGCAAAAATGGTATGCCGTCTCCATCTGAGTCGTTCCCGGTTTCGCCGGTTGGGTCAAATTCATCTAATTGCATTTTATCACCTACTCTTATAAAAAAACGGGAATAAATAAGCGGGGCTTCTTTTTGGCCGCCTATCATGGAAGCTGTCCGCAAGCCGCCGGCAATTATTGCAAAATTATACGGTGTATAGGTTGCTATATCATTATTTTTTGTGGTGCGAAAGGCATGCATGGAGGGCACATAAAAGTTTTTGATAAAATAATTGTAAGCCTCGTTTGCAGCATTAAGGTAAGCACTGTTTTTTGTGAGCGCATAAGCTTCGTAGAGGCCATGCATGGCAGCAGCCTGCGATGTAGCTTCCCTTGGTTGGCCATCTGCTCCTGTGCCGATTATGTATTTGCTATAATATGCTCCATCAGCATCCCGTAAATTTTGCATCATAAAATTAGCCTCTGCGTTCACTGCCTGTAAAGCCTTATCTTCTAATGGCGTACCGGCAAATTCTTTTTTCATTTTTGATAAAATAGTAATGCCATACCCGGCATTTATAGTGGTAATGCTTTTACCTAACCTGGGTTGGCCATTCTCCAGCCCGGCATTATCCACTAAGGTTCCCATCTGTGCATTAAAATGCATTGCCATAATATTTAAAAACAAGACTTTGCTTGTGCCGGTCATAAGATCGTAAGGGCCGGGCACACCGGTTTGAGAAGCGGCTGCAGGATATGGGTCGCCGTCAAACACTACTTTGTAGGCTTTGTGCGCTGCGTCACTAAAGTCTGTAGGGTTCATCATATTTTTCATGTTGAGCGCCCCCCACAAATAACTTAGCTGGTCAAAGAGATTGCTGTAATATTCCGTCACCTTAAAGGCCGTTGGCTTTGGCGGCATGGAATTACTTACCATTGTTTCCGTAACCTGAATTTTGTGCGGAAAATATTTAATGCCGTTAGCAGGGTTGTAAGTGGCCGGGTCAATGCTGCCAAGCGTATGGCCATCAAATGCTAATTGGGAAATAAGAAATTTTGTTTTATTAATTGCTTCCCCCACAAGCACGGGGCCGATAAAGCCATCAGCGCCATTGCCTCCATAAAAAACATTGTTGTTGGGATCAAAATGCGGATTGCCTGTAGAGTCGGGAGAAACGATACCATCGGCTTCAATAGTATTGCCCTGCGAATCATGAAAAGCGCTAAGCATATCCTGTGCCCACAGGTATTGTTTCATAAGCGACTGCCCCATGGCATCGAGGCTGAGCGTTTTATCCATAGTATTGCGATTCCACCGCAGGCTGGCAAAGTTAGTTCGGAAGTCGGGTGCCGCAGGCTGAGCGAAATACGGGTTGCCGCTTGCAAATTCTCCAAACTGCGGCCAGGGGTTCATAAATGGTGTAAAGTTCGCCATCATGCCAAAGTGCATAATATTTTTCTTGAGTTCATCATCTTCATTGTACCCGTTGGGCGTGCCACCGGTAAAAGAGCCGTCAAAGCCCTTTGGCTCCATAGCAGCCATCTGGCCGATAGCCGGGCCCATACTAAATGCAGGCCAATGCCGGAACGGGAATTTACCGTGCCCAGCTGGTAGCGTGAATATTCATAGTTTTCAATACCGAGCGTATAGGAAATGGTATCAGGTTTATTTCTTACAAAGGGGTCAAGATCGTCTAAGTTATAGCCAAGAAATTCCGCAAAGGGTTCGCCGCTTTCATTCATTTCGTTGGCGAGCAGCATTTGGTCACTGGTTTTAAAATAATCAAGCCGGGTAATTTTTAATTGTTGCGCATTGGTTGAAAAAATTACGCTGATGAGCAAGCTGAGTAAAAAGACTAAGTGTTTCA
>JBBPZF010000532.1:0-2010 GCA_038199105.1 Chitinophagales bacterium
CATAAATCTCGTAATACATGTTGAGCCCATTCACTTCAGCATACCCACTTTTAAAATTACTTTTATCATTCATATTTTTATGCTTTAAAGGTTTGCATAATTCTGGCTGTCAAAAATTAAAAATAAATTTTGTATTCGAAAAACTTTAGGGATGATACTTTTAAACTTTTGATGCGAAACCTGGCGCGGTAAAGAAATTGCGCAGCCATTAAATCTTGTAAGAGAAAATACTTAGATCACGTCTTTTAATTTCTCCACTACTTTATCTACTTCCTCTTTTGTATTGTATTTACTAAACGAAAATCTTACCGTGATGAAATTAGGATTGTTATTGATGGCACGTATTACATGACTGCCTGCATCTGCGCCGGAAGTACAGGCGCTGCCGCCGCTGGCACAGATACTATTTATATCCAGATTGAAAAGCAGCATTTCAGATTTTTCTGTTTTAGGAAAAGCAACGCTTAAAACTGTATATAGACTATTGCCATGCTGGTCGCCATTGAAGTATATGCCAGGAACTTGCTGCTGCAACTTTTCTTTCATATAATTTTTTACTTCAGCAATATGGCTGCTATCTTCATCATGGTGTAAAGTAGCGAGCTCCAGGGCCTTTGCAAAACCGGCGATACCATAAATATTTTCCGTGCCGGCACGCATATTACGCTCCTGGTTGCCACCTTGTATAAAAGGATCAATCTTTATGTTTTCATTTATGTATAATATTCCTACTCCTTTAGGACCATGAAACTTATGACTGGCGCCTGTAATAAAATGCACCGGCAATTTTCTAAGATCAAATGCATAATGCCCGACAGTTTGCACAGTATCCGAATGGAAAATCGCATTGTGTTTTTTGCAAAGATTGCCTACCGCTTCAATGTCAGTTATGTTTCCCGTTTCGTTGTTGGCATGCATTAGCGACACCAAACATTTCTCCTGGCTTTCTGCCAAAAGCCTTTCCAGGTTTTCCAAATCAATGTGCCCATCCGGCAATATTTTTACATTGCTTAACTTGATGCCTCCATTCTTATGTAAATATTCCACGCAGTGCAAAGTAGCATGATGCTCAAGCGGCGAGCTTATTATATGCTTGCAGTCAAGATTTTGTATTGCTCCATTGATAGCGGTATTCGTGCTTTCCGTGCCGCCACTTGTAAAAAATATTTCTGCGGGATGTGCGTTTAAAATTTTTGCTACAGACTTCCTTGCATTTTCAATAGCCATTCTTGTTTCGCGGCCGTAAGAATATATTGAAGAAGGATTGCCAAATTTTTCTGTGAGATAGGGCATCATTGCATCAAGCACTTCTGCATCGAGGACTGTAGTTGCTGCGTTGTCAAAATAAATTCTTTCCATATTGTATTAATTAGCTAATCAGCTAAATAAGAAAAACAATTATACCATCAGATAGCTTCATGAATATCTTCATAATCTTTTTAGCAATAATCTCCGCGGTTGTTTAAAAATTGCTTTCTGAATAAATCCTTGCTTATAAAAATTGAGACTAATCAAACGAATTACTTATTACCATTAAATTGGAATTCGTGTAATAAAAAAAATATCAGATAGCTTCATGAATATCTTTCATAATTTTTTTTGCAATATTTTCTGCAGTTGTTTCAAAATTACTTTCTGAGTAAATTCTTATGATAGGCTCTGTGTTGCTGGTCCTGAGGTGAACCCAGTCTTTATCAAATTCAATTTTCAAACCATCCTCTGTATTTATAGGATTGTTCTTGTATTTATCTTTTATTTTTTTGAATACCTCTTTTACATCTACACTTGTTTCAAGCGCAATTTTATTTTTCGAAATAAAATAATCCGGGAAGGTCCCGCGGAATTGTTTTATGCTTTTTCCGGAATGCACAAGATGAGTAAGGAATAAGCCGATGCCAATAAGCGCATCACGGCCATAATGAAAATCAGGAACTATGATCCCTCCATTTCCTTCACCGCCGATAACTGCATTTACTTTCTTCATTTTATTTACAACATTCACTTCGCCAA
>JBBPZF010000533.1:0-5110 GCA_038199105.1 Chitinophagales bacterium
AAATAAAACCAAGATGATAATCCATATTAAAGCAATCATGGGCTTTACAAAAAATGAAATAATCGTGATACATAATGCCAGTGCAATTGTAAGAAACAGTGGGGGCCGCAGCATATTTATTGCTAATAATATGCGGCCCATATGCATGGTGGAAAAGCCGTTAGCAAGCAATGCAAGGCTATCTTTAAAATAAGTGAAATAGGTAAATATCCAGCGTGTCCTTTGCTTCTCCAGGGCTTCTCCGCTATCTACTTTCTCATCGTAAACAATTGCATCTGCGGCGAAGGCAATAGATGGAAGTTTTTTTGCCAATTGCACCTGTAACTTTTTATCAAAGCCGCCCAGTTTATTGGTGTACATTATTTCATTGTAAATGTCAAGGTCAATGGCAATGCCAAGACCTAATATAGCGGATGTTAAACCTAACTCCATCTTTACCTGCCTTTCCAAAAATGTATGATAGATATGCCCGACGGAATCCAGCTTTGCGTAAGTTGATGCAAAGTTTTTTGAAAGCATGTGCGTTTGCACAGCACGAAATCCACTTTGAAAATATTTGTTGAGTGTAGACAAGTAGTTAGGATGCACAAGATTATCGCTGTCGAAAATAATCAATGCATCATGTTTTCTTTCAAAACTTTCAACTCCAAAATGTATAGATTTTATTTTTGCATGAAAGGGTATTGCCGGTTTTATAATCCGGATTCTTTCATCACTGAATTGGAGGTCGGTAATGTCGCAATCATCGGCAATTACATACACGGTAAAATTTTTATAATCCTGTTTCAAAAAAGAATCAACCAGCGGCGGAATTAATTTTACATCCTGGTGAGCTGTAATGATAGCGGCAAAATCAAAATCTTTATTTACTTTTTTGGGATAGCGCTGCAGTGCAAGTCTACGAGAAGCAGGCAACGTGAAATGAATAAGAAAAAGAAAGACTGGTAAAATGAAATAAATGGCGAGTATAATATTTACCGTATAAAATAAAATCCATAATAAATAAATTACAACCTGCATATTATTTAGTTTTCTGCCAGATAGAAACAAAACCGCAGGTGAAATTATAAGGCAGCACGTCAGCTAAAGCGCAATCAACCTTTTGTAAAAACTTTATTTTTTTTGTAGCGAATGAAAAGGGAAATACATTTTCAAGAAAATTAGTTTTACCAAATTTCCTGATAGTAAATGCATTTTTCGCCGCCAGTTCTTTCAATGATTTAATAGTGAAAAACTGGATGTGTGTCAGGTCATCCGCATCACTCTGCAACGTTGTACCTTTATAGCCTAACAACGATTTTATTTTTTTTGTAATCCCCCAAACCCAGTTATCTTTCTTTTGCATAGCGATTACAGGTTTTGTGATTAGCGTTTCTCTCGGCCCTTTTCCATTAGGCACAGTTACTATCAAAATGCCATCATCCTTCATGCTTTTATAAATATATTTCAGCAGGCTTGAAGGTTCATTCAGGTGTTCAAGTACTTCGCTGCAAATAACAGCGTCGTATCTTGTTTCTGTTTCAGACAACTGTTCCGCGCTTGCAACAGCAAAAGAAACATTAGCCAGTGTATTTTTTTCTTTTGCTTTTTCGATCGCCTTTTCGCTTATGTCGATTCCAGTTACATTATGCCCTGCTTTGCCAAGGCTCATAGAGATAAGTCCGTTTCCACATCCTACATCCAGCACATTGCCACCCGCAGGAACATTTGCGTCCAGCGCATCAATAATAAATTTCAGGCGTTTTATATCCGTATAATTCTCGTATCCCGAAGTATTCAATATTTCTTTCTGCATCATTTTCATTTATGCAAGTTCTTTATAAATTTCCATTGTTTTTTTTGCTGCGTCAGTCCAATTGAAACGGCGTGCGTTAGCGAAACCTTTACCGCGTTGTGTTTCGTAAAGCGCAGCATCATTTATCAGCCGGGTCATTTGTTCAGCCATTTCATTTTCGTTCTTCGGATTTACCAGCAGCGCCGCACCGCCGGCAATTTCAGGCAACGCCGAGGTATCAGATGTAATAACCGGTGTGCCACAAGCCATAGCCTCAATAACGGGCATTCCAAAACTTTCTCTATGAGATGGATACAGAAAAACTTTTGCCAGGTTGTATAATAAAGGCACTTCGGTAAATGAAATATAGTTTAGAATCTGAATATCTTTTATTAGCTCCGGCTGATTAATTTCTTTCAATAAGTTTTGAATATAATCTTTGGAGCAGTCAGTAATTACTAACGTAAAATCACCTTTATTATTACTGCGGTAAAGCGAATAAGCTTTTAAAACACCGATGGTATTTTTTTTTGGCGCTGTATTTCCAAAATGCAGGATGAAATTATCTGGTAAGCTGTGTTTATTTTTAAAAGACATTAGGCTTGCCTCGTCAAGTTCGCGGAATTGAGGATTGACCGCATTGTAAATTACCTTGATCTTGTTTTCCGGAATTTTTAGCCGGGAGGAAATAACTTTTTTCTCAAATTCAGAAACGGTAATTATGATTTTTGCTTTTTCGGCAACTTTGGGTACAATAAATTTCCGGTAGAGGTTGCCAAAATTTTGATAACTGGAGCCAGCGAAATTTACCGACTCCATATAAATAACATCATGAATTGTAATGACCATTTTCCCGGAATAAAAAAGGGGGGCCGTGTTAGCTGTGCAATGAAGTATGTCGGGCTTTAATTTTTTTAAAATATTAGGAAGGCTGACTTGCTCCCAGTAAGGATATGGCTTCGGAGCAATTTTTTCTATAGTAAAATTTTCCGTTGCGGAAATGCATTCTTCGTCCTCATCGCTTTTAGCTAATATAAAAAATTCGTCCTGTGAATTAAGATGCTGAAGCTCTTTTATTATTTCGAGAGCTACTATTTCCATACCATGCTTTTTTTTTCGAAAAAGCCGTTGTGCTTCTATCGCAATTTTCATTGTGCTTCTTTGAGAAAAGTAAGTTAGCCGAAATTTATTAAAAAGAGGAGCGCCTTCTATTTATAGTTGTGAAGCCTGCAATTAAAAATATACGCAGGTGGAAGGTTGCCGAGAACAAAGGAAGTTTTAACGGTTTGAAACCTGTTCAATATTTCATTATACTTCTTTTTGTTGTACCCGTATTGTATGTATAAGGAGTGCGGAGAGAGCACTTGTTTGATAGTACTGACAATTCTATCACGGGTATCTTCATCAATTATTGAAAAAGGTAACGAAGATATTACACAATCGGCCTTTTTCATACCTGTAATACTATAAAGATGTTTATCCAGGTTTTCTGCAGAGTCATTAATTATATGAATGTTTGAGGCAGTAAATTTTTGCTTTAACATCTTGCAAAACATTTCATTCACTTCAAAAACAATCAATGTGGTTGATGGATTAATTTTTTTTGCAAGCAACTCAGTAATGCAACCAGAACCTGCACCTAATTCAATTATTACTTCAGCGTCAGAGAAATTTACAGTCTTGAGCATTTTTTTTACGAGAGTGCCTGAGCTAAAAGCTACAGCGCCTGTAACTTTTATTTGCTTTAATAATTGAAACCAAAGAAATAGGTTCTTCATAGTTAGCTTTTTATTTCCTATTTAAAATATCGTATATCTGAAAACGCAGATATGGTATAATATTTTTTATTGAATTGAATATTTTGATTCACGAAAATTCCACGCTATGCCTTTAAAAAAAGATTTCAAATGATCGAACTTTTTATCCAGGACAAATTTCATCGTGGCCTTTGGTGTTGAAAAAAGTAAAAAGAAAGAAATAAAACAGGCAAATTGTAAGGAGGTCGTATTTCTCCTCATATAAAGTATCCTGTTTCGCGTATGGTAGTAGGTTTTTAAGCTACTTTTTTTACCCATAGCCATAGACTCTTTATGAAAAATAAGACCTTTTGGCTCATAAAGAATTTTATAACCGCCTTTTAAAACGCGTGCACTCAAATCCATCTCATCATAATAGATGAAGAATTTTTCGGGAAACATTCCCACTTTGTATATCACTTCTTTTTTAAGCATCATAGCGCATCCGTGAGCCGAGAATGTAAAGTTGCTTGTATCGTGCTGACCTTTATCTACTTCGCAATTGCCAACAGAAGTATTGCGACCAGTAAGATTGTTGATTGGGTTAAAGCCCGCATACTGAATAACTTCCGGGTTATAGAAATACCTGATCTTCGGGCAGGTTACACCAATGGATGCATCAGTAAAAAATGGATTCATTAATGCCTCTATGAGCCCTGATGTTACCTCAGTGTCATTATTAACTATAAAAAGAAAATCCCCTTTAGCCTTGCGCATCCCCCAGTTGTTTCCTGGACCCCATCCAAGATTTTTTTCGCTTCTTATAACCCGGGTATTTGGATAATTTTCGGAGTTGATTCTTTCTGTGGGATCTATATCTGAATTCATATCGCAAACCAGGATTTCATAATTCTTCCAGGTTAGTTGCTTTGTGCTTTCGAGAAATTCACACGTAACGTCAGTATTATTCCAGTTAAGTGTAACAATCGAAACAAGAGGACATTCACTTTCGTGCTTATCTTGGTACATTGGTAAGAGTTGAGAGGTGAAGGTACTACACATTTGTTTTTTGAAACAAAGCCGTAGGTGTACTCATTAAAATTCTAAAGTCTGAGGCAAAGCTATGATTACGTGCGTAATCAATATCAAGGCTCAACCTTTCCTCTGCGCTCATATCTTCTCTTCCCCTTTTTGTAACCTGCCAAAGACCGGTAATTCCTGCGGGAGCTAAAAATCTCTCTGCACCTTCATTAGTTGTAAGAGCAGATGCTTCATAGAGAGGTAAAGGCCTGTTCCCAACTATAGACATCTCACCCCGTAAAACATTAATAAGCTGAGGAAGCTCATCAAGACTGGTGTTTCTTAAAAATGCACCAACTTTTGTTATACGCGGATCATCCTTAATTTTGAAAAATGTAGTCGCGTTAGAACTATTTCCATATAAATTTAATGCTGAAAGTTCTCCAACTTTACTTTCCGCGTCAGCTACCATAGTTCTGAATTTGAAAAAGTTAAAAACTTTAAAACCTCTGCCGGCTCTTTTTGATGTATAAATTGCCGGCCCCTTTGATTCTAATTTTATCGCTATAAAAATCAATAT
>JBBPZF010000534.1:0-4683 GCA_038199105.1 Chitinophagales bacterium
AACAGGATAAAATATGCCAATATGTATGGCCCGACTGTTGGCGATAAAGTACGTCTCGGTGACACAGACCTGATTATTGAAGTAGAGAAAGACCATACCATTTATGGTGAAGAGAATAAGTTTGGTGGCGGTAAAACGATACGTGACGGAATGGCCCAATCGTCCACAGCTAAGAGAGATGAAGGCGTATTGGATTTCGTAATTACGAGTGCATTAATAATAGATCATTGGGGCATTGTGAAAGCGGATATTGGTATAAAAGATGGCAGAATCGTTGGCGTGGGTAAAGCACGCAACCCGGATACAATGGATGGGGTTGATGAAAATATGATCATCGGGGCATCCACAGAAGTACATGGAGGCGCGGGGCTGATCGCGACCGCAGGCGGTATTGATTCACACATACATTTTATTTGCCCGCAATTGATTGACCATGCTTTGTTCAGCGGCATCACAACTATGCTTGGCGGCGGTACGGGCCCAGCAGATGGAACTGCTGCAACGACAGTTACACCCGGCGCATGGAATATGCAAAAGATGTTAGAAGCTGCGGATGCGTTTCCAATGAATCTTGGTTTTTTGGGAAAAGGAAATTGCGGCTCCACGGCACCGTTAGTTGAGCAGGTGGAGGCTGGTGCTATTGGCCTTAAGATACATGAAGACTGGGGCTCAACACCCCGCGGTGATTGATGCAGCCTTGCAAGTGGCGGATGCGCTTGATGTGCAGGTGGCTATTCATACAGATACATTAAATGAAGCAGGTTTTTTAGAAGACACCATCAACGCGATCAGTGGGAGAACGATACATACTTACCATACCGAAGGTGCAGGCGGTGGCCATGCACCCGATATAATTAAAGCGGCGATGTATGAAAATATATTGCCATCCAGCACCAACCCCACACGGCCTTATACGATTAATACTATTGATGAACATCTTGATATGCTGATGGTTTGCCATCATCTTGATAAGTCTGTTCCCGAAGATGTGGCCTTTGCTGACAGCCGTATTCGGCCTGAGACAATTGCTGCTGAAGATATATTGCATGACATGGGTGTGTTCAGTATGATGAGTTCTGACAGCCAGGCAATGGGCCGTGTGGCAGAAGTGATAACTCGTACCTGGCAGACAGCCGATAAGATGAAAAAGCAGAGAGGCTTTTTACCGGAAGATGAAAAGAATGGTAATGATAATTTCAGGGTGAAAAGGTACGTAGCAAAATATACCATCAACCCGGCAATTACACATGGCATCTCTGAATATGTTGGATCCATCGAAGCAGGTAAATTTGCTGACCTCGTTCTCTGGAAACCTGCGCTTTTTGGGGCTAAGCCGGAAATGATTATTAAGGGCGGAATGATAATAGCAAGCAAAATGGGTGATCCTAATGCATCTATACCAACACCGCAGCCTGTAATCTACAGGCACATGTTTGGCGCTTACGGGAGAGCGTTATACAATACCTGCTTTACTTTTGTTTCACAGGTTTCTATTGACAATGGAATTGTGCCAGGCTACAATTTGCAGAAAAAAATATTGCCTGTAAAAAATTGCAGGAACATCAGCAAGAAAGATTTAATTCATAATGATAGAACGCCGCAAATAGATGTAAACCCGGAAACGTATGAAGTGAAAGTAGATGGAGAGCACATCACCTGCGAACCGTTAAGTGAAGTTGCTTTAGCGCAACGATATTTTTTATTTTGACATAAATATAGATATGCTCTTACAGGAAAAATTGGGTAACATACATTCTTCATCAACAAATATCTTGTGATAGATAAGTTGATAATCGAATGGTATGAAACAAGTAAGCGCATTCTTCATAAAAAAACAGTTGGCGGTATTCCAGTCACTTTAAAGTTTCTAAATAGAAATCCTGATCTTAAAGATGGAGATATTTTGTGGCAGGACCAACATACAGCAATTGTAATAGAAATAAAACCCTGCGAATGCATAGTGATTACGCCGGGGAATATGCTGGAAGCCGCTGCAGTTTGTTATGAAATCGGCAACAGGCATTTGCCGCTTTTCTACGAGGCAAATGAATTGCTGATTCCCTTTGAATCGCCGATACATAATTTATTAAGTGCTGTCGGGTATAGCTTAAAAATAGAAGAAAGAAAATTAAAAAGCCGTTTCAAAACAACAGTGTTGCCACATGCAGGTAACCGGTACCGGTAATTTATCTATGCTTCTGCCACATTTCTAAAAGCCGGTATTTCCCAGGCAAACCCTTCAGCTTCCGAGGCCAATAAAGCAAGTTTACCTATCTGTCTGCCGGCCCGCGCCAATTCAACTTCTTCACCAAAGTCAGGCGGAACTGCAAGGAAGTGCTCAGGTAGTTGCGCTACCAATTTAGGTAGCATATAAAATACAGGGCTATCTACCCTGTCTGAAATCAACGTTGCTTTTATACCGGCGATCAAAGATTCCAAAGCTGAAGCCGGATCATTTTCCGGATAACTTAAATACCTGTCAGTTTTTATATCGAAAGGAACTTCATCTTTAGAACATCTTATTAGAAATGTTTTTTTATCCCGAAGTGAATGACGAACACCCAGTTCATAAAATACATTGGCATTATGAATTGATAAATCTGCAATAACAAGATCTGCAATTAGTAATTGGGCAAACATATCTTCGCGGATATTTCCCTGCTCAACAATTGCTGTTGTGGTAATTCCAATAATATTTAGCTCTTTTAAAGCCGGTTGAATAAGTTCTTTATCAACCTTTTCAAAATCAATATTTTGTTTTATTCCAAAAGGTCGTACTATGAAGGCTTTGAGCATGAATAAATTATAATTTAATATTTATTTTGATGCGCATTTCTTTCTGCTGTCATAACGTTGTTGCAATGGCCCCCAAACGCTCATATAAAATAATTTAGAATTGAATAAATAGTTACAGGCAATCGTCTATTGAGGCGATTATTTTTCACATTGTATAAATGCGACTTGCTGTGTAATTCTAAGGCTTGCTGTTGATTTGTATTGCTGGGGAACGGAGTGTTTTAAAGACTTAAAAGTTAACGATGTAATGCGAGATAACCAGCCGGCTTATCTTTTGGGTATAAGGTCGGATAATAAAAAGCAACTAAAAATTTAAAGAACATTTCAGGCGCGGCTGAACGAAAAAGCGAATGAAGATTCATTAGATTGAAGGAGTAAAGATTGGGCTTTTGCAATTCCTTTAAGTGTAATACAAATTGCGATTTTATCAAGCTGTTTTATAATAATTAATTCTTCTTTTTCAAGTAATTGCAAATGCTGTTGAATGGTGTCCCAATCCTGGAACTGGCTAAGTATTAATTCCCTTGCGCTGCACAAATAAGTCTCGGGATGCGGGTCATTTTTTACGATCTTAAAAATCGTTTGCAACGTTAGGTATTCGCTTTCCATGTAATAAATTTAATTTTTATCCAGCCAATTTAATGCCATGGTCTCATAAATTTATCAACATGCTAATAACATTTTATCTTCTAAATACAACAATCTTAAACAATATAGCAGAATAAGATAATCCTGTAATTATTAACTATCAATTATTTCTGTCCCGTTTTCGATAGCTACTACATACACTTTCAAATCCAGGCCTGTAGCTTTTTTATACGCCGGCGAAACTTCATCAATTAATTTCTCCCGCTCATCTTTTTTCACCAGGTTTATTGTACAGCCGCCAAAGCCGCCACCCATCATTCTTGCGCCGATGATCGCCGGGTTAGGCTTCACATAATCCACTAAGAAATCGAGTTCCGGACAGCTTACTTCATAGTCACGGCTTAAACCATAGTGTGTCTCGTACATTTTTTTTCCGAAAGATATAAGGTCCCCACGCTCAAGATCAGCACATGCATCTGTTACCCGCTGTATTTCATTTACCATGAAAGAGCACCTGCGGTAAACGATCTCGTCTATTGGTTTTAATATTTCTTCTACCATTTGCGGCGTAGCATCACGCAGGCTATTCACCTGCGGATATTTTTCTTTTATCAGCGCAACTCCTTTTTCACATTGCTGGCGGCGTAAATTATATTCTGATGAAGCGAGGGAATGCTCAACATTTGTATCAAATAATACGATATCAAAATCAGTCAATTTAAATGGAACATATTGATATTCCAGGCTTCTGCAATCCAGTTTTATTGCATGGTCTTTTTTGCCAAAGGCACTTGCAAACTGATCCATTATTCCACACATTACACCTACAAATACATTCTCTGCTTTTTGTGCAAGCTTTACCACCGTAAGCCTGTCAATATCCAGGGAAAATATTTCAGCAAAGGCGAATAAAGATGCGCACTCGACAGCCGCCGAAGAAGAAAGACCTGCACCTAACGGAACATCTCCGCCTATTACTCCATTAAAACCCTTTATATCGTAACCGTTTTTTTGTAATTGTTGCAAAGAGCCTAAAATAAAATCGGGCCACTGCATACCACTCTTTTCAATTGACTGTATGGTGCCGCTGTAATGTTCATCAAGATCATTAGCATATATATGAATCTCTCCATCTTCCCGGGGGCTCACAGCAAAGTAAATTGCTTTATCTATTGCGGCTGGCAACACGAATCCCATATTGTAATCGGTATGCTCGCCTATAAGATTTATTCTACCCGGAGACCTTGCAATGATCGGTTCTTCCTGGTAAAGCGAGATAAATTTCTGTCGTATAGTATC
>JBBPZF010000535.1:0-2113 GCA_038199105.1 Chitinophagales bacterium
CCCTTATCAGTGAGTGAAAAATATTTTCTTGGGGGGCCGCTGTTGCTTTCCACCCATCTGTAGGTAAGAAATTCAGCATTTTTTAGTCGCGTCAATAATGGATAGAGTGTTCCCTCCAAAATATTCAGATTGGCCGCTTTCATTTTATCTATGATGTCACTCGGATAAGCCTCTCCCAATTTTATAATGGATAAAATGCAAAACTCCAAAACTCCCTTTCGCATTTGGCTTGCTGTGTTATCAATGTTCATGTTTTGATATTTTAACTGAATTTTTCATTGTAGCTTTTCTAAACAAAGATATAGATTAATACAATACTATGCAATACATAATACTTGTCTTTTTAAGGTAGTTGTTATAGCCGTGAGCTAAGCTTTATCGTAAAGTCAATACTACAAAGGATTTCAATCGTGTCATTCGCTCCTAATTATTTTTTCTGTATTTGATGAGCGGCTACTTCAGCCGTACGAATGGTTTATGCAGATGAAGTTGATTTTACCAATAAAGAAATTCCTATCCTGTATTTAACCAGGTTTATTTTAAATAATCGAGATTCTGCTTGCTATTAACGATCTTTTAATTCTTTTTAGGCAATGTGAATCGTCTAATTATAAAACAAAAACAATGAAAAGGAATTTATTTGGCATAGTAATCTTTCTCTTTTTATTCGCTTCCTGCAGCAGCACAAGGAATTCAATTGCCAACACCCAAGAGGACATCGCGTTATTGACTGCCATAAAAAAACTGGATAAAAATCCTTCGGATACAAGCCTGAGAAATAATTTGAGCAGCCTTTACAATAGTGCTTCAAAAATTCACCTTGATAATATTGGTGTGTATAGTACATTGATGGAGCCAGATAAATGGAATAAGATTATCAAAGAATACCAGGCCTTGCAACATTTATCTGAAGTAATCAATAGCTCTTCTTATGCTGCAAAACTTTTAGAAGCTCCTACTTACGCGGCAGATATGGAAGTGGCAAGAGAAAAAGCCGCTGCTGAGTATTATAGTATGGGAATGGATTATTTAAATAACAATGATAAACAATCTTCCCGGGACGCCTATGATGCTTTCAGGCAAGTGCAGGATTTTGTTCCTGGTTACAAAGACACCAAAAGGCAAATGGACATCGCCTATCAAAGCAGTGTACTTAATGTAATTGTAAATCCTGTAACAGATAATTCTTACTATTACAATAACACCGGCTTCAATAGATTCGGCAATAGTTTTAACAACGATTATATGCAACGAAACCTGGTAAGGGATCTTGGCGGAGATTACACTAAAAATTCTTTTGCCCGTTTTTATAACGATTGGGATGCCCGCAGGGCAAATATTCAACCTGATATTTTCGTGGATCTTACATGGGTAAACCTTGATATACCCCAACCTTATACTTCACGGTACAGCAGGAATGTGAGTAAGCAGATAGCAGTAGGCAGAGATACGTCAGGCCATGTTTCTTATCAAACAGTAAGCGGTACATTGAGCATTACAAGAAGATATTTCACCGCCATCGGCGATCTTGAAAGCCGTATAACGGATGCGGTCACACGCAATAACATTAGTGACAGAAGATATACAGCGCAGTTCGACTGGCAGCAAGAATATGCAACGTACAGGGGAGATTCAAGGGCTTTGAGCGGTAATGAACTTTCGCTGCTTAATAACAATAATTTCCAGGTACCTACCAAGCAGGACATCCTAAATGAATTGTATCAAAGAATATATCCGCAGGTTAAGAACGGAATTTATAATACTGTAAGATGACGGCAAAAAAGATTTCATTAAACTGTAATGATCTGCGATTTGAAGGCTGCGGTGCTGTCAATTATTAGCCCCAGCTTTTCTTAATCAATATCCCTAACTAAAAATATTATAAACCGCCAAACTCATTACATACGCCAGCCCTGTCATATATACAAGCTGAATTGCGGGCCATTTCCAGCTCCGGGTCTCACGTTTTACAACCGCTCACGTGCTCATACATTGCATAGCCAATACATAAAAAATTAGCAGCGAAAGGCCGGTGGCAAGGTCGTACACTTTTGATCCGTCAGGGCGTATTGCTGCATTCATTTTTTGCCTGAGCGTGGCATTATTTTCATCC
>JBBPZF010000536.1:0-2397 GCA_038199105.1 Chitinophagales bacterium
GAAAAGGTGGTGCAAACCATCAGGTGAGTGTAAAGGAGTTGAGCGAAAGCGAATCGTTGAAGACATGTCGAAACAACACAGACCCTGTCAAAACTATAGGCATCTTGCGACCGATAGGAATATTGCAGCGATAACCTGATTATTGGCTGTAGGGCAGGCGGCATTAAGGCGACAAGAACTTTGCACAGGCTGTTAAACGGAACTTGAGAAACTACCGCTACGATGTGCCAAGAGCCTCCCGATAAATCGGGATTCAAGGTATCTCACAGAGAGCCGAAGCGTAGCGGAGTGACGGACTGAATCGTAGTAGTGATGAAGTTTCTGTAATGGAAATGGAGCGAAGGGTTTAGCTCTTTCGTTTGCACTAAGAAGGACAACACAGAGCAATCTGTGGACGATCAAGTTTAGTTCAATTATGTGTAAGAATCTTCTTATGCTGAAAGAGAAGAGCCGTGTGAGGTGAGAGTCTCAAGCACGGTTCTGTGGAGGGCTCGGGCTGAAATGCCCTTGCCTATCCGACCATACCTTGTGCCTTGTATGCAGCATCAAAATATAATTCAGTCACAGCTTATGTATGTAAAGAAAATTCGTAACATCTTATTATTCTCCTGGATTGTCTATTTATCTTATAAGCATAATATATGCTTCTTTTCAATTCGGGCACAAGGAGCGGACGCTTGCGCCAAACGTGGGCCAAACGTGGGCTATAAAAAGAAGGAGGGCCACCTGCGAATGCTGAGTAGCGATCACCCACAAAGGCTGAAAAAACTTGCCCTAACGAAACTTTTTATATACTTGGACCAACGCGGGGTTTCCAATTCATTAGTTGTAGCTGTGAAATAATTTGCAGGGTAGTGTAAATATTCTTCCTTCATGCTACTAATCTATAAAATTAATTGGAAGATGAAAGATTACAACTTAATTACCCGAAGGCGGAATAGAATTCTTTATGCCTGCCGTTATTGTTTGGATGTTTTCCAAATGCCATTTTTTAGATTCTACAACTTCCAGCAATAAAGTGCGCATTTGTTCGGCAGCTATTTTTGGCAGGTTACTGTTAATAGCAGCAAGTTCAACCTGTTTTTTACCATTGGCCTGAATACGCGTGAGATCATCCCGGCTTAAAAGATTAAAAATGTTTTCATCAAAATTGTAATATTTATATTCTGGTTCCACACTTAGTATTTCAGGTTCAGGAAAAGAAATCAACCTGATCTTTTGATTAACTTCATCCGTTTCCCATACACACTTCTCAAAATTATATCCTACCAAAACCTTCGCTTTTATAATAACAAGCGCCCGCCGGGTAGAAGGTATAAAGCCAAATAATTTTTTGGTATCCTCAAAAGTATATAATTCATTAAAATGCCCTTCTACAAAAACAATTTTAAAAACCTTTCGCATACTCTCAATAATTGTATGGGAATTTTCTTTGGCAAATGCCTGTTTACGTGGGCGTAGTAACCTTGTAATTAAAAACATCAGTAAGGCACCCAGCAATAACCCTATAATCAATAAAGGTGTTACATTGGTTGCTGCAGGCTGGCTGTAAGCAGGGGAACAACCGATAGCTGTCACCAAAAGGGATACAGTAACAATTGTATAAACGTTTGCAGTTTTAGATTTCATTTAGTGGCCTATAGTTATTTGAGCATTTACATAATATACAAATTCCATGCTTATAATATACAACAATCCTGCCCCCATGTAGGTATGAGGCTGAACCTTTGGTTGGCTACTTTTGCCACCGCATATTAGCGTTAACTTAAATCAACTATTCCTTCATCCCGCGGAAGTCCCTGTCCTGCTATACTTCCAATGTCTTGCTCTTACATGAAATACAGGTTTCACTGTCATGAAATTTATACTTTCCGCTCATAAAATAAAAATACAAATCTCTTTATTACAACGCACAAATATGGCTTACGCACAATGCCATGCTACCAAACTCATATCATTGCAATGAATTAAATTAGTAACAATCAACAAAGGCATTTAAGCAATCAGGGCTACTCAAAAACACAAGTATAAACTACTATGTGGAGCGCAAGGAAACACTTACAATCGCTGGAATTTTATAATGCCCGAAAAATCAGTGAAAGAATTTTTAATCATTGCCGCTTTTCTTCATGTACACGCTCCCGTTAGATATTCGAAATAAAAACTGGCAAACGATTTTTAAATACCGCCACCTATTCACACCATGCAAAGCTATATGCAAAAAAGGCATTTTTGGTAAGCTATGGGAAAATTTCAAACTCCTGAAATCTGATCAGCATGTATTGCAGCGGATTTATTTTGCCGGAGTGATAATGATATTTCTGTAATCAATTGGGCCATGATCGCCCTGCAAATATATTGGGCCTGGCTCTCCTTCATTGCTATCAAGTGCTCCGC
>JBBPZF010000537.1:0-3755 GCA_038199105.1 Chitinophagales bacterium
GGTGTTATAAAAGTTATGCGAATAAATTTACGAATATTAAAAAGGTTGTATGAAAAGCGCCATAACATTATAACAGGAGAGTTATGTTCTTAGTTTTTTAAAACACAAAATATATAATTTGAAAGGTGCCACATTAAATACACTTCAGCGAACCAAAAATCTTTTTTTTCGATGTATAATTATTAGTAAGAAATATAGAAAAAAAGCTTTTATATATCAAAGGCAATTAATAATACATTTCATCGTTAATTATACTTCGGCATTCATAAATTAATATGATGAGAGTTCAACTATTAATTCACGGATAAAAGATAATCCAACATACCCCTAATCTTCTATAGATGAAACGAAGAAAAGAAAAAACCACAATCCTGTTTGTAAATAAAACGGCTCAGCCTGCGAAGCCGATCCAGATATCCAACTCACTATTGCTGCATTGGAAAAAATATCTCGCAGTATTATCGCTAATTTTTTTCTCGCTTATAGCCACCATCGTGTTCCTGGCATCAAATAAACTGGAGCAAAATAAACTTCGGCTTACTTTGTCAAACACCATACACAAAATGAAAAATTCTTTCGCAAAAATGGATACTTCTGCTGTGCGAGAAAGGTTTACAAAAATTGACAAAGAGCTATCAACTATAAATGGCTTCCTGCGGACGAGAGGAATACAGGCCGCATTCAAGCTTCCACAAGGAGGAGAGGAAGAGACGGATATTATTTCGCCGGAAGAGACAAGTGATTTTTATGAAAAATATTTAAACAAAATCATTTACAATATTTCTTATACGCCGCTGGGCCTGCCTTTTAGCGGTGCTATTACTTCTTCATTTGGCACCCGTGAAAATCCTTTTAGTGGCTCCGGCACAGAAACACACAAGGGCCTTGATATAAGAGGGCCATTTGGTGGGCCGGTAAAAGCAATGGCTAAAGGAGAAGTGTCATTTGCGGGGCAACGTGGAGGATTTGGCAACTGTATAATTTTAAAACATGGCAACGACTACGAAACATTGTATGGCCACCTGTCAAAAATATTAGTAAAGCCGGGACAAAAAATTGAGATCGGGCAACAGATTGGCAATATTGGTTCTACAGGCAGATCCACAGGGCCGCACCTGCATTATGAGATTCATAAAAATGGACAAAAAATCAATCCTGCATCATATTTGACCCTTAATTAATTATGTTTAAAAAAAACAGCAAAGAGCAGCCTTTGGAAATCAACCAAAGCGCAATTTCCACCATCATCGGCGAAGGATATGTATTCACAGGAGAAATACAGGGCTCATCAGTAATAAGGATCGAAGGAAAAGTTGTTGGAAATGTAAATGTCAGTGGCGGTGTTGTATTAGGTGAAAAAGGAATAATAGAAGGCGACATTATTACAAACTCTGCCATCATTTATGGTACGGTAAATGGCAACGTAAAAAATACCCAGCTTGAAATAAAAAAGACCGGCCATGTAACCGGGGAAATCACCACTGACACGCTTGAAATAGAGTTAGGAGCGCAATACAATGGCAGGTTGAATATGCAAAAGCACCAGGCGGTATTAGCGGAGGCATCATAGTTTAGATTGCCACGATGTCTCCTGTTACTCTCCCCAAATGGTAACTACCAGGTTCCTTCTATACCCATGATTGCGATGCTCACATAAGTATATGCCTTGCCATGTGCCCAATGATAATCTTCCATTTGTAACCGGAATAGTTACCGAGCTTCCAAGTAAGGCCGCTTTCAAATGTGCAGGCATATCATCAGGTCCTTCTGAATCGTGTACATAATCGCTGTCATTTTCCGGCACAGCTTTATTAAAAAACATTTCAAAATCTTTTCTTACAGTTGGGTCGGCATTTTCATTGATAGCCAGCGAGGCTGATGTATGCTGTATGAATACATGACAAAGGCCTGTTTTGATGGCACCTATTTGTGGAACACTTTGCAAAATTTCCTCTGTCACAAGATGAAAGCCACGGCTGCGTTCTTTCAGTTCCACATTGTATTGAAACATTTTCATTGGTATAGTTTATTTATTTCTTTTTGAAATGATTAAATTTATATTTAGAAAAACTTTCGTCTATGCCAGGTTCTTTGATTGAATTTATAATCCCCGAAAACATTAAAGGTAAATCTACTTCTGCAGAGGACTCCGTAAGCTTCAATAATGTTGATGAAGCTAAGATTGCCTTTAAGCTTGCCTGCAGCAGGATGCATGATATAAATTCATGGCATAGGTTAAGCGGCTTTGCGAGTGCAAAATTTTCTCTTAAAGACTCGCATGGAAAAAATGTAGAAAGATCTGCACAGTTAGATGATTATGTGCAGATAGATATTCCCGGCCCCGGCCCCGCATCAGGCGATGGATACGATTGGGTACAGGTTGAGGTACTTGAGAATAAAACAAATATTGATCTTGAGCAGGAAAGCTGCGGCATGCGTGTAAGGTCTTGTAAAAATCCAAACAATACATCAGATGGTACTGCACACTTTTTAACGAGTGATGCAACTTCTACATTTATTATACACCGAAGGCAAAATATAGTTATGTCTGAGTATTACGGTCGCAATGAAATAATAAATACCGGCACTGAAAAAACAATAGATAAAATAAGGAATGCTGTTACTGGAGCTACTGCAATGGCCGGCGTTTCTGAACTTCAATGGTCGAGAACAATCAAGTCGTTCCTGGAAGCGGAGCGTTGATTTAAGTAGTTACGTGATGAAAAGTTTGGTTCTTTTCTGCGAATCTTCGCCGTCATTTCGTTTTTACTTCGCTAAACTATTATGCTGATAGAGCCCGAAAATATTACCGCAGGGATCGCTGAATGTTGCTGTAATTTCATTATGATCATTAGTGAGCGGTTGCACAATCTTCCCCCCGTGAGCTTCTACCATTTTAATCGCCTGCTCCATGTCGTCTACCATTATATGGACTAATACACCTGCTTCCATTGGTGCACGATCTTTTACCCATCTGCCACTTACTTCACCAACTCCATCTTCAAAAGATTTTTCGCCCTCACCATCGAATGTTATGTTCCAACCGAAAGTTTTGTGATAAAACGTTGAAGACTTATGAATATCAGTAGAAGGAATTTCTATATAGCAAATTTTGCCATTGCCAAGGGTCGGTTGTCTATCTTCCATTGTGTTAAATTTATTCAATGAAAGTAAGGTATCGCTTTTACATTCTTAAAATATATCTAAGCAAGAAAGTTTATTTACATGCGATAAAAAATATTAGAATTTATTGATAAATGGTTGGCAGGCATTTGCATGGATTGTGGTTATGTTTGCAGACTTTATATGATCAGCATCATCATCCCAACGTTTAATGAAGAAAAAAAACTTGGCGCAACAATAAGCCATTTACTAACTGCCGATGACAAAGAATATATCAGCGAAATAATAATTGCAGACGGCGGAAGTACTGACAGTACCGTTACGATAGCAAAAGAGTTATTGGCAAAATCTACCGTCACCCCTGGCAAAAACAGGGCTGCACAATTAAATGCGGGCGCCGCAATCGCTAATGGTAACATCCTTTTTTTTCTGCATGCAGATTCTATTCCTTCAAAAAAATTCGTGAGAAAAATAATCAAGGCTGTAGATAACCACCGTGAGTCAGGTTGTTTCAGGCTTTCATTCGATCACGATCATTGGTTTTTAAAAGCGAATGCATGGTTCACAAGATTTGATGTAAATGCCGTTCGTTTTGGTGACCAGGGGTTATTTGTTACCAAATCAGTGTTTGA
>JBBPZF010000538.1:0-5885 GCA_038199105.1 Chitinophagales bacterium
CCACATATTGAAGGGGGAAATGATCCCGCTTTCTTTCACAGCAGTGATGGTTTGCGTGGAATTAAAAGACAATTATTTGAAGGAGGTATCCGCGAACCGATGATCGCTTTTTGGCCCGGTGTTATCAAAAAAAATCAAATGTCTGATTTGATTTGTGCAACGTGGGATTTCTTCCCGACGTTTGCGAAAATGGTGAACCAGCCGATTTCTCCTGTATTGGATGGCCTCTCTATTTTGCCAACTCTTATTTCAAAAGGAAAACAAAAGCAACATGAATATTTGTATTGGGAATTTCATGAAGATGGCGGCAGGCAGGCGGTGCGGATGGGCAACTGGAAAGGAGTACGGGAAAATGCTATGAAAGATAAAAATGGCCCGATTATGCTGTTTAACCTTTCAAAAAACCCCGGAGAAACAAAAAATGTGACTTCTCAAAATCCTTTAATTGTAAAAAAAATTGCTGCGATTATGAAAAGTGCGCATGTGGAAAATCCTGATTTTCCTTTTGAAAATTTGTAGAGACGTGATGCATAGATTCTTTACGGCAACAAACCGTTTCGGGCCACAATCAACAAACCTGTCTTCCATTTGCTCGGGATATAATCCGTCGTTACCATCTACGCGCATTTCAAATTATATTATTAACAACGTGGATAAATAGCGGGAGGATAAATTTTATAAATGATTGTAAAAAATACCTGGATGACATTGATAAAATATATTACCGTTTCCATTGCCACGCTTACTCTATTTTCATGCAACAACCTTGCTGATAAATCTGTTTCAATTGCTGCAAAAAATGATTCTGGCACTTCCTGCATGATGGTTCCATCAAGGTTTGCAGGCGCTTCTGCAGATTCTTCTTTAAAATTTAGTGGCGATACTTCGGTAAAAGGGATGGTGTTTATCAAAGGTGGCGCTTTTATGATGGGAGGAGATAATTCACAGGCAAGCGAAGACGAATATCCTAAACATAAAGTGCACGTGGATGATTTTTGGATGGATGCTACAGAAGTGACGAATGCGCAGTTTGCAAAATTTGTAGAGGCCACACATTATATAACTACCGCAGAAAAAAAACCGGATTGGGAAGAAATGAAAAAAACACTTCCGCCCGGTACTCCAAAACCGCCTGACAGTGTGATGGTAGCGGCATCACTGGTATTCCATCAAACCTCTGTACCTGTAGATTTACATGATTACAGCCAATGGTGGAGCTGGGTAAAAGGAGCAGACTGGAAACATCCTGGAGGGCCCAATAGTACTATTAAAGGAAAGGGAAATTATCCTGTAGTGCAGGTTAGCTGGTACGATGCAATGGCTTATTGCAAATGGGCCGGTAAGCGTTTGCCTACCGAAGCAGAATGGGAATTTGCGGCAAGAGGCGGCCTGGAAAATAATATTTATCCCTGGGGAAACGAACCAATAAATTACGCTAGAGCGAAAGCCAATTCATGGGGAGGGAAATTTCCATATTATAATGATGATAAAGATGGCTTTGAAGGTTTAGCGCCCGCAAAATCTTATCAGAAGAATGGCTATGGCTTGTATGATATGGCCGGAAATGTTTGGGAATGGTGCAGCGATTGGTACGATGCTGATTATTATAAATCCTTTGGAAATGCAATTGCCATCAATCCAAAAGGCCCGCAAAAAAGTCTTGATCCTGAAGATACTTATGCTCCCAAAAGAAGTTTACGGGGTGGTAGTTTCTTATGCAACGATAGTTATTGCAGTGGCTATCGAGTAGCGCGCCGCATGAAAAGCAGCCCTGATACGGGCTTGGAGCATACTGGTTTCCGATGCGTGAAAGATGCAAAATAAAAAGTACATTATTATGACAAAAAAGAACCTAAGAATGTTTTTGAAAAATTATCTTTTTTTTATTGGAATGGGTTTATCCATTACTGTTTTTGCACAAAGGGATACTATTCCTTTAAACAATAATTGGTTGTTTTCTATAAATAGTAAGCCGGACGCCCTGGTAGAACCTTCTTTTGCAAATGCAAAAACAGTAAAGCTTCCTCATACCTGGAATGTGGAAAAAGGAAGTGAAATGCATTATGGTTGGGGGTATTATCAAAAGAAACTGAATGTACCTTCTTCGTGGAAAAATAAAAATATAGTGTTGCAGTTTGGTGCGGTAAATCATACTGCTCTTATTTATGTGAATGGAAAGAAGGTGGGGGAAAATGTTGGTGATGGCTTCGATAAATTTTCTATAAACCTGGATGGTAAAATAAATTATGGAAAGGAGAATGTGATCGCGGTTGCCTGCAACAATGATTATGGAAGGAATAAAGTGCCTTTTGGAAGTTCATTCGACTGGCCAAATGATGGTGGTATTATTCGCCCTGTTGACATCATTGTAAGCGGGAAACCTGCTGCCGGTTATATTCACGCGCAACCAACATTAAATCTTGCTGATAGCAGTGCGAAGCTGCAGATAAGATTGGGATATAAAGTACCCGATAAAAACCTCCGTTTACACATTACCATTATAGAAGAAAATCAACTCACCAACAAGGTGATTCTAACCACAGATGTAAAGCCTGGATGGAAGAATAACGAAACGGTGGTTGATCTTTCGTTTTCAAAAGTAAATCCCTGGCATTTTGATTTTCCCAATCTTTACCGCATTGACGTAACCGTTATGAACGGCACAAAACCCGTTGATAAAATTTCAGCAAATGTTGGGTTCAGGGAAATAAAATTTATCAATGGGCAAACCTTTTTAAATGGAGAGCGCATAAAGTTGATGGGCGTAGAATGGACGGCAGGCAGTAACCCCGATTATGGTTTTGCAGAACCGGATTCCATAATCATTGCTATGGGTAAGCTGATGAAAAATGTTAACTGCATTTTTAGCCGCCAGCATTTTCAGCAGGGCGATGTGTTCTATGATTTTTGTGACCGCAACGGAATATTAGTGCAGCAGGAAGTACCACTATGGGGCGCTGAAACCCCCGCCAATGATACCATTCGAAAGATTGCTATGCAGCAAATGGAACAAATGATTACCACGCTTTATAATCATCCCAGCATTTTCGCCTGGGGCGCAGGTAATGAATTAAGGGCAAGAGACAGCGATATGAAACAAATGATTGCAGATTTGTTGAAGAAAGCAAGAACATTAGATCCTAATCGGAATACAGCTTATGTTAGCAATACGCTTACACGAGGATTTTACAACAATCCAAAATTTGTTACCGATGCGGCGGCAGATGGAGACTACCTGATGATGAACGAGTATGGAGGCAGTTGGTGGGATATACCCGTTGCAGAAATCGGTAGCTACCTGGATAGCGTTCATCTTAGTTATCCTGGTAAACCATTTTTTATTTCTGAGTTTGGATTATGCGAGCCCAATTTTAAAGGTGGTGACGAAAGAAGGATAGAAGATTTAATTTACCACATGGCTATTTACGAAAGCAAGGAGTATGTGGAAGGCGCTATTTATTTTGATTTGACGGATTACCGCACACATTACCCCGGCACAAGTGAAGACGATAAATACAGAAGAAGAATTCACGGTGTTTATGATATGTATGGCAACCCGAAACCTTCTATGAAAGTGCTGAGAGAAATGTCATCGCCGGTAGAAGTACAGCAGGTAAGAAACTGGAAAAAAGGTAAACTCAATATATTAATTTTTGGAAGTTTAGGATTACCCCAACATACTGTAAGAGGGTATAAATTATTTATCTCTGATAAAACAGATAATTATAAAATTACTAAAGCATACAACCTGCCCGATATAAAGCCAGGTGAAAGAATAAATTTTGAAGTAGATGATCTGGATAATGGCGGAAGGATTGTAACTATTATACGGCCTAACGGTTACGTAGCTACGCAAAAATCATTTTATTAAAAAGAACATTCTAAAATTTTCGCAAATGAAAAAAAATAGAATTTTAATTGTAGCAGTATTTATTTTTTTTCATCTGATAAGTTCAGGACAGCAACGCCCCAATATCGTTTTGATTATTTCAGATGACCATGCCTACCAGGCCATAAGCGCTTATGGGAACAAACTGGTGCAGACACCCAATATTGACCGCATCGCCAATGAAGGCGCCATCTTCAAGAAAGCGTATGTTACCAATTCCATTTGCGGCCCCAGCCGGGCAACTATAATAACCGGAAAGTACAGCAACAAGAATGGCTTCAAAGACAATGAACATTCCAGCTTTGATGGCAGCCAGAATACTTTCATTAAAGAGCTGACAAAAAGCGGGTATCAAACTGCATGGATCGGCAAATGGCATTTAGAAACACAACCACAGGGATTTACCTACTGGCAAATACTTCCCGGCCAGGGACAATATTATAATCCCGACTTTTTGATGATGGATGGAAGCAAAAAAACAATAGAAGGTTACGCGACAAATTTGATAGAAGATGTATCAGAAGAATGGCTAAACAAAAGAGATACCTCAAAACCGTTTTGCCTGGTGATTGGCCACAAGGCAACGCATCGTACGTGGATGCCCGACACGGCTGACCTGGGAATGTTCGACAATAGAAATTTTGATCTGCCACATAATTTTTATGATGACTATGCAGGCAGGCAGGCTGCTGCCGTGCAGGATATGACGATTGAAAAAACGATGATCATGGGATACGATTTAAAAATATTTCAGAACGAAGAAGCAGAAAATAAGGAAGGAAGCATAAAGCGGATGAATGCGGCGCAAAGAAAAAAATTCGATGAATATTACCAACCCATCATTGCTGATTTCAAATCAAAAAATTTATCGGGCAAAGCGCTTACGGAATGGAAATACCAACGGTATTTGAAAGATTATTTAAATAGCACTGCTGCGTCACTCGATCGCAATATTGGCCGCACTTTAGATTATCTGGATAAAAATAATTTAGCGAAAAACACAATTGTAATTTAGATGAGCGACCAGGGATTTTATCTCGGCGAACACGGCTGGTTTGATAAGCGATGGATGTATGAAGAGTCATTCAGAACGCCAATGGTAATGCGCTATCCCGGCGTGGTGAAGCCCGGTACGGTAAATAATAACCTGGTTATGAACCTTGATATAGCGCCAACACTATTAGCGGCGGCGAGAGTAGCAATTCCAACAGATATGCAGGGCGAGTCTTTCCTCCCACTGGTAAATAACGAAAAAGCAAAGGGGCGAAAGGCCATGTATTATCATTATTATGAAAATGGTGAACATTCGGTGTCGCCGCATTTCGGCATCAGCACCGGCCGTTATAAACTTATCCGTTTTTATAAAAGAGTGGAGAGTTGGGAATTGTATGACATGCAAAAAGACCCTTATGAAATGAAAAATCTATACAACAATAAAAAATATCAAAAAAGAATAAAGCAATTGAAAAATGAATTGCTGTTATTAATAAAAAAGTATGACGACAACGATGCACTGGAAATAATTAATCGGGGCACTTGAACAGCGGTGGAAATGCAAAGGGCAATTAATCAAAGGCTCTTTTAAATTGCGATAGCAGGGATGGTATCACATGGAGTGCATGCAAGAATTTATCCTAAATTATTTTAATGAAGCAGTTTTTTATTTTAATATTTCTTTTCCCTTTTTCGGCATTCCCACAATTGCAGGTGGCAAAAATATTTTCCGATAATATGATCTTGCAAAGGGATGAACCGGTACATATCTGGGGCAAGGCAGTGCCGGGGCAAAAAGTAAATGCATCATTTGCGAAAGAAAATAAAAGTTCCACGGTGCAACCGGATTCATCCTGGAATATTTTTTTTGTTAAACAAAAGGTAACGCAGCAACCCCTATCATTAATTATTAGCAGCGGCAGCAACAAAATAATATTTAATAATATTTTGATAGGCGATATCTGGTTGTGCATTGGCCAGTCCAATATGGAATTTCCCATGC
>JBBPZF010000539.1:0-3248 GCA_038199105.1 Chitinophagales bacterium
ATGATTATGAGTATGTCTGGCACTAAATAAAACATGAAATAAAAAAAGACCAGATACGATTTGGCCGCGTAAAAATGTCGGGTTCTTTTAATATTTTTCTTCTGGAATTTTGACACTGTAAAGCTTTTTACTTACCAAATTCAATTGCAGTCTTACTGATGTTTTATTTGCCTGATCATTTTAATTTTTAAAAAATGGTATGCTTTTCTTTTTTAGTATAATTTTTAAGCTATATTTGTTCCCAGACCTCAAGCAAACGGTTGCTATTTCCTTTTCCTTATAAAGACTACCGCCAAACACTCCAATACTTTTTTCCAGAAGAACTGTTCACTGCCATTCCTGAGAAATCCCCTGAAATAATTTATTTTACTCTAAAACTTTTTTATGGAAAAGAAATCTACATTCTTCACAAGAACATTGAGGTTAGCGGGAATTACATTCATTTTTTTACTTTCCGCCACATTTTTTATCACTGTAAATGCACAAGTATCATGCCCCAACTCTCTTAATTTATTTGCAGAAGATTTTGGGACTGGTACTGCGCCCATGAGTACTCCTGATGTGATCTCTGCTACGCTCACCTATCAGGTAAAAGAGCCCTTAATTCTTGATGGAACTTACAGGTTGCGTTATACATCTTTTCAGAATTTTGGCTGGCATAAATCACCTGACCACACAGGTAATGTAAATGGCAGGATGCTGATAGCAAATGGCCAGGCTGGTATGTTTTACAGTCATACTGTTACCCGCACAGGGGGATTTCTCCCAGGAGATTTTACGGCGAGTTTATATGTAATGAATGTGAGTATACCGGGCACTTGCTCTTCTCCACTACTTCCAAAATTCAGCTATGCATTTGACTACCTGGACGCAAGTAATAACTGGGTGCCCTTAGCAGGCTCACCTTATATTTCTTCTTCAATTCCAGAAACGGCTTCGCCAACCTGGGTTCCAGACGGCGCACTATTTACCTTGCCGGCAACAGGGGCCTTCGTTGTAACCACCATGCGGTTAACAATCAGTGATGAGACTGGTGCTGGTTGTGGAAATGATTTTGCTATTGATGATATTAATATTTCACAATGCCCCGAAGGTGGCGTTACACCTGTTACGTTCCTAAAAATCAGCGCACGGCAGAGAGGGAGCGGTATTGATATTAATTTTGCCACTTCGCAGGAACTTAACAGTGACCACTTTGAGATTGAAAAAAGTGTAGATGGAAACAGCAGATGGACCAGCATAAGTACTTTGAAGGGTAGTGGTAATAGTTCAGTAGCAAAAAGCTATACTGCTTATGATGCCAAACCTGTTTCAGGAGTTAATTTTTATCGCGTAAAACAAGTTGATAAGGATGGTAAATTTAAATACTCTTCAACTGTTAATGTAAAAATAAATACGCTAAAAACAGGGGTTACGGTATTGGCTAATCCATTCCACAATAATCTTACTGTTGATTTCTTAGGCAGTAAAGAAGAAGTGATAAATGCAAGACTTGTTGATATGACAGGTAAACAAGTCGCCAACGAAAAATGGACAATTAATATTGGTAGCACAAGGAAAGACTTTTCTAATGTAAGCGTATTGCAGCAGGGAATGTATATACTTTCTGTTGCAAATGCTTCAGGAGAAATACTCTACAACGGTAAAGTAATTAAGCAATAGCTGTAACGATACACACATGAATCAACTTAAAAGGAAGCCTGCGGGTTTCCTTTTTTATTAAGTCGTTTTTTTCTTTTCTAAAGAATTAATTATACGAATCAAAACCAAAATATTCGCCGAGCATGAAAGCCGCTTCAATAAACGAATTAAAAAAAGAATTAGAAAGAAAAAATAATATTGAGCTTATAGCCTACTGCCTCCGCCTATCTAAGTTCAAAAAAGAAAATAAAGAATTGTTGACTTTCCTACTTTTTGAAGCAGATGATACTTCAAAATATATTGAAGATGTAAAGCTTGAAATAGTCTATTTATTTAAAGAGATAAATCTTAAGCACGTATATTTTGTCAAGAAGGGAATTCGAAAAATACTCAGGTTGGCAAATAAATTCATTCGCTTGACAGCTTCGAAGCAGGCTGAAGCTGAAATACTTATCCAGTTTTGTAATAGTTTTAGAACCCTTCCTATACCGTTATCTAATAGTAAACAATTAGCAAAGTTGTATAATACTCAAATTGATAAAATTGAAAAGGCTCTGTCAGCACTTCATCCGGATTTGCAGTATGATTTAAAAAGACAACTCAATTGAAATTATTTCACCTTTTCTTTCTAAATTTTTTTCCTAACTTTATTTTTCATCAAAGAAAAGGAGGTATTCATGCAATCTACAGATAGAACATGGATGTCTTTGCTAACAAGTTGTTAGCAGGCGTCCATTCAAATAATCTGGAAGCTAAAAAGCTTAAACCACCGGGCCCGAAGCCTGGTGGTTTTTTATTAAAAAAATATTCAAAGAATTGATATTAGACAGTTCCGGATGGACTGTTAGAAGTAAAATTTTTTTTGTTTTGATAGTTCCAATAGTTTTATATTTACTTTGAAAAACATTTTTAACACTTAAAATTTATCACATGAATGCGAAAAAAATTTTCACCGTTTTTTTATTCACCATGTTTACAGCTTCTGTAATACCTGCCTTCGCGGGAGAACCAACACGTGGTGAAAAAACCGAGAATGCTAACATGGATGTGCGTGCACAGCAAGTAGCAGACCGTTTGGTCGAAATCCGGAATATGGACAAAAGCAATCTTACTTCGTCAGAAAAAAGAGCATTGAGAAAAGAAGTTAAAGAAATCAAAAAAGAAGTAAAGGCACACAGTAATGGAATTTATTTATCTATTGGTGCAATTATTATAATAGTATTGCTTTTATTGCTTTTATTGTAAAAATTCGAGAAACGGATAAGAAAACCTGGCATATCACATGGCTTCTTATCCGTTTTGTTTTAAATAAAAGAATGAAAGTTGTACTTACTTTTTTCTATCTGCCACTACAAGTACAACACCGATTACCGCAAGCAAAGCGCCTGCATAAGTTGGCCATCCAATCCACTTATTTTCTGTTTTATTAATTTCGATAGGACCCACATCAACCACTTTCTTTTGCACCGGTATTGAAAAACCTTTTACAATAATCATTATAATTCCAATCGCTATTAATATCCATCCTGCTGTTTTCATAATTCTTTTTTTGGTTGGGATTGCAATATATCGAATTGAAATTATAAATCCATAAACGCAATTTAACA
>JBBPZF010000540.1:0-4000 GCA_038199105.1 Chitinophagales bacterium
ATTGCGGTAATCAGTATCGTAGCCATAAAAAAGCTGCCGGTAGATATACTGCCCAATTACAAAACCTCTGCCGTGCAAGTGCTTACGCTTTATCCCGGCATGCCGGCCGAAGTGATGGAAAAGGACATCACCAGCAGGATAGAAAGATGGACCGGTCAATCAAATGGCATTGCCCGCCAGGAAAGTAAGAGCATGATTGGGGTAAGTATTGTTAAGGATTTTTTTACAGAAGATATTGATCCCAACACTGCATTATCGCAGGTTACTTCACTGGCGATGTCAGATTTATACTATCTGCCTCCCGGCACGATACCACCCATGGTGATGCCTTTTGATCCTTCAGCGTCTGTTCCATTAACGCTGTTGGCAGTCAGCAGCGATAGTCTTTCAGAAAAAGGCTTGTATGATATTGCCTATTTCCAGTTGCGTAATTTATTGGGATCTGTGCCAGGAGTTATTGCACCTGCTGTTTATGGCGGAAAGCTGCGGAGAATTTATATGTATGTGTATCCTGATAAATTACAGGCATACAATCTTACGCAAACAGATGTGGTGAATGCCGTACAAAAAAACAATGTGATGATTCCTACGGGTGACATAAACATTGGCAACATGAACTATAGCGTTAATGCAAATGGCATGCTACCTGAAGTGGATGATTTCAACAACATCGTTATTAAAATAACCAACGATGGATTCCCGGTGTTTTTAAAAGATATTGGCTATGCAAAAGATGCCAGCGCCATACAAACAAATGTGGTTCATATAAATGGCAAAAGGCAGGTCTATATCCCCATTTACAAACGAACAGGCGGCAACACCATAGCTGCTGTAGAAGGAATAAAGAGCAAACTGGAAGAACTGAAAGCCCGTTTGCCCAAATCAGTAAATCTTGATGTGGTTCTTGACCAGTCAGCTTATGTGCGCAATTCCATTAATGGCTTAATGAAAGAAGGAATCACCGGATTAATTTTAGTTTCACTTGCATTGTTTCTTTTCCTGGGAAGTATCCGTTCTGCATTTATTGTTGCGTTGAGCATCCCGCTTTCCATCATGTTTGCTTTTATCGGATTGTATTTTAGCGGCGACACCATCAACGCTATGACCTTGGGCGGTATCGCATTAGCCATCGGCTTACTGGTGGACGATAGTATTGTGGTGATAGAAAATATTGACAAACATTTAAAGCTGGGCAAGTCTTCAGAACAGGCGGCTTTTGACGGTACCAAAGAAGTAGCCATGCCTGTATTAGTAACCACGCTTACCATCATCATTGTTTTTTTTCCAATCATATTTCTTACTGGTATTTCAAAATACCTGTTTACTCCTTTGGCAGTTGTGGTTTCATTGGCAATGATCGGTTCGCGCTTTTTTTCAATGACCCTTGTGCCCATAATGGCGGCAGCTCTTTTCAAAAATCGAGAGGCTAACGTTGATGCACAGCCGAAGGGTTTTTTGGGCAAGTTTGAAAATGGCGTTACCAACCTAACCCATCGTTATGTAAAAAGTATTGATAAAGCTTTACGATATCGGTGGTGGCTGTTGGGAGGCATAGCGTTACTGTTTGTTATTTCTATTTTTGGTTTTAGCAGGTTGGGCACAGAACTTTTTCCAAAGATGGATGTGGGGCAAATTTCTATTGATGTAAGAATGGAAAGCGGCACAGCAATAACTCAAACAGAAAAAACAGTTACCGAAATTGAAAATTATATCAGGCAGCAAATGGGGAAAGATGAAAAAATTATTATCTCCAACATCGGTGTACTCAACGACTGGCCTGCTGCCTATACGCCCAATTCAGGAACGCAGGATGCAACCATTTCTGTTCAGTTGAATGAAGGACATTCAACAAGCACCGCCGGTTATGTAAAAAGATTGCGGGTAAATCTTAAAGAAAAATTTCCCGGTGTACAATTCATTTTCAATACCGGAGGTATTATAACTACCGCTCTAAATTTTGGTTTGCCTTCGCCCATTGATATTCAGATCACGGGGAATGATTTACAAAAATCCCATGACATAGCAGTACAGGTTCGGGATGTTGTGCAAAATATTAAAGGCACAGAAGATGTGAGAATTCAGCAGCGTTATGATCATCCGGAAATTAAATTAGACATTGACCGTACAAAGGCAGCAGAGCTTGGTATCAACGCGGAGGATGTAGTAAAGAATACAGTTGCAGCATTAAATTCATCAGTCAATTTTAAACCTTCTTTTTGGATTGATAATAAAAATGGTAATCATTATTTTGTGGGTGTTACCTACCCGGAAGCAGATTTGGATAATCCCCAGGCTTTGGAAAATATCTCGATAAATGGAGGATCAGGCAAGATTACGCTGCTTAGAAATATTGCTACCACTTCACTTTCCTCTGCGCCCATTGAAATCAATCACCGCGATATTCAAAGAGTAACAGATGTTTTTTCAAATGTTGAAGGAAGGGATATAGGTTCTGTGGCTTCAGAAATAAAAAACAAGTTAGCTGGCATCAGGAAAAATTTGGCCGAAGGCTATACCATTACAACACGCGGCGAAGTGCAAAGTATGAATGAAGGGTTTAGTAATTTGGGCTTAGGCCTTGCACTGGCCATTCTTTTGGTATATCTCGTAATCGTTCCGTTGTTGCGCTCCTTCAAATTGCCTTTAATTATTATTACCGTAATTCCACTCGGTCTTATTGGCGTAACGACAATGCTGCTTGCCACCAATACCTATCTCAACATTCAATCTATGATGGGCATCATTATGATGGTAGGCATTACTGTTGCATACAGCAATTTACTGGTTGACAAAATGAACAATCTTTTAAAAGAAGGAAAGCCTTTGGATGATGCTATAAAAGAAGGCGTAGCCAATCGTTTCCGGCCAATCATTATGACTGCGGTGGTAACCGTTTTTGCATTACTGCCCATGGCAATTGGTTATGAAACCGGTGGTGAAGCCAATGTTCCTTTGGCAAGAGCAATCATCGGAGGTGTGCTGGCAGCCACGGTTCTTTCGCTTTTTGTAGTGCCTGTATTATTTTATTTATCTAATAAAAAAATGCATTTAAAATGAATAATGAAATCAAACTTCAGTCAATAATTAAATGCCCCGCATGCGGATTTGAGAAGGACGAAAGAATGCCTCAGGATGCCTGTGTATTTTTTTATGAATGCGAAAATTGCAAAACAATGATCAAACCAAAACCAGGAGATTGTTGTGTTTATTGCAGTTACGGAAGCGTAAAATGCCTCCTATGCAAACGGGTATTAATTGCTGTTAATCTAACTTTTTACTAAATAAAATTTCAAATAAAAATGAAACCAAATCATATCAATTTAATCTTTATCCCTCTTGCCTTGCTATTATTTACTTCCTGCGGAAATAATAATGGCAACCAAAAAAAAGAGGCAGCAATAAACACTCCGGTGGTCTTAGTCGCCCATCCTGAAACGCATCCCTTCGATGCCAACCTGCAAATCAGCGGAACCGCAGCGCCCAATCAACAGGTAAAATTATACGCAATGACGGATGGTTTTATTCAGCAATTGAAAGCCGACATAGGCAGTTTTGTAAAAGAAGGACAAACGCTTGCGGTTCTTCAAAACCCTGATCTATACAGTCAAAAAGCAAAGTTAGAAGCGCTATTAAAGGAAAAGAAAATTTTATACAATCGTTATTCCAACAGTCCGCTTAGCACACCAACAGGAGTAGATATGGCCGGGAAAAAATCTATTTATGTAAGATTAAATGGTATTTATGAAAAAACACCTCAGCTTACAACCATAGCAGATGTTGAAAAAACAAAAGCAGACTATGAAAGCGCTAAAGCTTTGCTCACCACTGAGACTGAGAAATCGGAAGCTGATTTTCAAAGCCTGAAAGCTCAATTAAGCGCTGTTAATTTACAGATCGGTTATTTAACCGTAAAAGCGCCTTTCGCCGGAGTAATTGTAAATCGTTTGGCAGATAAAGGAGCCATTATTCAAAATGGTTTAAATAATACCAATGCCATGCC
>JBBPZF010000541.1:0-3487 GCA_038199105.1 Chitinophagales bacterium
CCTGATATTATTGCCGCCACAGTTGCTGTTGCAGCAGGTGCAATACTTGCGATGTTGAGCGATACCATGATGCCGGAAGCATTTGAAGAAGGTCATGATTTTATAGGAGTGATAACTGTATTAGGTTTTTTAGCTGCTTTTCTTTTAACCAAATTGCAGTAACAACAATGGATATTTTAGAGCTTTTATTTAATAGATCATTTGTTAATCATCTTTGAATAGAATTGCTTAGCAGGAATTAAAAAGAATAGAAAAAGTATTGAAGGTCCTTGCATAAAAGCTACAGGCACAGCAGGTATCATTGCTATTGAAGGACCCAAAGTTGGGGTATAAAATTAAGCAAACCAGCAATGAGCGCTAATACGAGCCATAAAGGTATCCCGAGTATTAATAAACCTATTGATGTTAAAACAAACACGACAAACATCGCAAAGAACTTTCCTTTTAGCCACTTCTTTAAATTGTCGTTCAGTTTGTTTAAGATATCCTCTCCTTTCTTTTGTCCTTTTTTTGGTATTAATTGCACTATTCCCTTTTTATACACACCAGGCGAAACCGTAAAAAAATATACCAATGAAAAGGATCACATAAATATCACCAAATACGCCAACGTAGTTTTAAAAAAAGTGCTTACAAGCGGCTTTGCTTTTTTCATTGTTTCGGGCGAATTGCTTTTTCAACCAATTTTTTTCCAATAAAATGAGAATAACGATTAAGGCATAAATTCCGCCTTTTATCCAAACCTTTTTCTGGTAACTAAATCCTTCTGTAGAGTTTTCTTCTAGCTTATTCACTTTTTATTCTTTGTTTTGTTTGCATCGATAATTTGCCTTCATTATTTTTCAATTCTCTTTCCAGAAAGTAATTTAATGCAGTACGTAATGATGCTATTGCCACTAACTTTCCAATCTCATCCCATGTAGGGGCAATAGCAGTCGCAAGTATATCTGCTGCTAATAATAATTCTAATGCAACTGTCAATCCGCTGCCAAACTGTATCCTGATGGTTTGGTTTGTTATCCCATCATTGGGTTTAAAAATGTGTAAGAAATATTTAAACAAGAACTTAAGCAATGATATACCCACTACCAATGCCGCAATAACTTCCAGGGTGCTGCTTAAATATTTGGTGATTATTTCTGCTATTTCTTTCATTGAAAAGGTTTATACAACATTATTTTTCCCGGTTTAGTAAAGGTCGGGAAATGTTTTAAGTCTAAACCCGGAAATGAGAGAAATGAACAGTTTGCATTTATCAACCACTTTTACAAACAATAGTGGAATGCGATCATTTTAATAGGAAGTGGCTTACGCAGATATGCTAACTTTAAATAAAAAAATAACACGATGGAGCATTATGATATCATCATTATTGGTTCCGGCGCTGGTGGCGGCACCTTCTTGCATAAGTTAAAAGATTCAGGGAAAAAAATATTGATTTTGGAACGGGGTACGTTTTTTATATTGCATTGCTCCTCTGCTGGGGATGTGGTACGCAGAAGTGTTTGTTAGAAAAGTTCTGCATAAAAAACTTGGAAACGTGACGCTGCACAACGATTGATGGATACACTTAATTGAAAATAGCTATAAGGTAATATGTAGTTAGTACAAAGAATACAAGTTTTTTATCAACTATAAATAACAGTTATTTCTGTGATGCTAAAAAAGAAGTTATAGAACTCAGTTCATCTTTTGAAAGAAGGCTCCCGTATGCAGGCATATTTTTACTCCCGTTAATTATGCGAATAATAAGCTCCTTCTGAGATAAACGGTTACCAACAATTGTAAGATTGGGTCCTGCTTTGCCTCCATAATTGTTTATGGTATGACAATACTCGCAACCTTTGGAGTAAAAAAGATGAACGCCGGTAATGATGGTTGAATCAGGATTTACAGATTTGATAGCACTTAGAGGTAAGGGCTTTGCCTCGAAATTGGCAGACCACGGCGCTTTCAATCCTATTATCAACAAACTTATTACAAACACAACAACGCATATTACACCAAACATTGCCCAGGGCCTTCTCAGCGGACTTCTTTCTCCCTTATTAGAAATAAACGGAATGGCAAATAACAAGGCAACAGTTAATAAGGGGCCTATCATCATAGCAACCGATTCAATATTGTGCGGCATTAATGCAAACATGGCAAAGAAGGGAACCATGTACCAGTCCGGCTTTGGAGAGGTGTGGACAATTGATGGATCGGGCTGGCTTGTGAGTGCCGGTGCTCCAAGAATAATAGCCAGGGAAATAATAAAAACTATAATTACAGAACTGAATAACACATCGTGCCATGCAGCATTTGGCCAGAAGGGAACACTTTTTTCTTTTAAATAATTTTTATACCACGAGCGGTAAGTTTTGGGATCAACTAACCGGCCCGCTTTGGGTGGCTCTGATATTCCGTTTTTAAAAACAAGGTAAACGTGAAACGTAATAAACAGGATAATCAATCCCGGGAAAATAAAAACATGATATGCAAAGAACCTGCTTAAGCTTTGTCCGCCAATTGTGTCTCCGCCGATAAGTAAACGTGCAAGATAGTTGCCGATAAATGGCACTCTGCCTAATTGCTGTGCAGCAACCACCGATGACCATACACCATTTGAATCCCAGCGAAGCAATTGCCCGGTAAAGCCCATGAAAATTGTAAAGATCAAAAGAAATACGCCGCTAATCCAGTTCATCTCACGCGGAAATTTATAGGATGCAGTAATGTACGTACGCATCATGTGCACGCCTACTAATATTATCATTGCTGAAGCGCCATAATAATGTATGCCTCTTAAAATATTTCCAAATTTTGCATGGTTGGTAATGTATTCAAGCGATCTGTAAGCATCGTTTGATGATGGTTGGTACAGCAGTGAAAGCCCTATGCCTGTTACTACCTGCAGTATAAAACAAAATAGAACGCCGCTGCCAAAAACATAACTCCATAACTTTCTTGGAGGAACAGGGTGATTTAATAATGGTTTCATTAATGATGATACCCCCGTTCGGTCATCGAACCAATTCCATATTTTTTTAAAAAATTTTTTCATTTAGATGCAGTAATATTCGTGATAGGCATTGGTGCTGTTTTTACCTGCACTGCATTATTATAAATTCTAACCTGGTATCTTGTAAGGGGCTTTGGCGGCGGACCTGCGGCTACACTTCCATCTTTATAATAAACTCCTCCATGGCATGGGCACATAAATAATTCTGCACCTTCTTCCCAGCGCACGGGGCAACCAAGATGCGAACAATTAGCTGCGAAAGCGATTAAATTATTTTCATCGGTTCTTCTTATCCATGCAGCAGATTTATCTGATAAGCCCGCATAAGATTTTGGATCTGCATTAATAAATGTAACCTGCTTTGTGCTGCCTAAAGGAAAGTCAGTTAGCCCACCAACTGTTCTCCAGGTTTCTTCTTTCTTCTCTAATAATGGTTGCAGTAAAGCGCTTATCACTGGTATTGAAATCAGGGCAGCACTAAGA
>JBBPZF010000542.1:0-4665 GCA_038199105.1 Chitinophagales bacterium
GTCGTTTTTTTTATTTATAGAAGAAACAGCCAGGCCGTCAATTTTCTTGCCGGATTTTTCAAAAAATAATGAACTTAAAAAAATGATAACAAGCGAAGCAGCAGCAGTTAAGCCATAAAATACAAGCCTGGACTTTTTGCGCAGCCCCGGCATCTGTACCACTTTTTGGTCGCCTGCCTCAAGCTCGGCTGCAATGTTATCCCATGCATTTGCCGGCGGATTAGCTTCATAATTAAACAATTTATCTTTAAAATTCTGCATAGCCCTCTACAAATTAATAGTATCGTTACTTTTTTTATTAGTCCTGCTTTCAAGAGATTTTTTTAAAACCCCCTTAGCCCTTGCCAACTGCGATTTACTCGTTCCCTCTGTAATACCAAGAAGTTCAGCAATTTCTTTATGCGAATAGCCTTCAATCACATGCATGTTAAATACTGTTTTGTATCCTGGCGATAATTCATTTATTAATGCAATAATATCTTTTTCAGCAAGAGAGTCAAGTACATTTAAATCTGTGTCTTCTACTGTATTTTCCTGCACCTCAGACACATTATACAACTTTACTTTTCTACGGAAATGTTCAATAGAAGTGTTGACAAATATCCGGCGTATCCAACCCTCAAAAGATCCTTCTCCGCGAAATTTGCCAAGATTTTTGAAAACTTTAATAAATCCCTCCTGTAAAAGATCATTTGCATCTTCAGTATTTCCACAGTATCGAAGACAAACGCCATACATTTTAGAAGAATATTTATTATATAATATTTCCTGCATTTGCCTGTTTCCCGTAATACATGCTTGTATTAAGTCGGGTTCGGAAGGTGTATGGTTGCTTGCATCGCTCAAATTATTCAAAATGTTTTAATCATGGATTGGATATCGCTAATCTGATTTCTCAAAATATTCCACCAGTTTTTTAATTGCCATTTTTCTGTGGCTAAATATATTTTTTTCTGGAAGAGTCATTTCCGCAAAAGTTTTGATAGAACCCTCTGGAATAAATACGGGATCGTAACCGAATCCTGTATCGCCACGTCTCTCTGCAATAATAGTGCCTTTGATTGTGCCTTCAAAAAGAAATTGCTGCCCATTCATAATAAGGCAGACAATTGTTTTGAACATTGCACAGCGATCTTTTTTATCCTTTAGCTCAAATAATAGCTTATCGATATTTTTTTCAGGCGACCTTTCCTCGCCTGCATACCTTGCACTTTTTACTCCTGGTTCTCCCTTTAGAGCCATTACCTCCAGCCCGGTATCTTCAGCAAAACAATTTTTCTCCGTCATTCTATTTACAACTACAGCTTTTTCTATTGCATTTTCCTCAAGTGTCTGGTAAGGCTCAGGAATTTCAATGTTTATCCCGGCTTCTGAGAGCGTTTCTATTTTAAATTTTTCATTTAAAAGGCTTCTTACCTCTCTCACTTTATTTAAATTATTTGTCGCGAAAATTAGGTTGATCATTTTTGCTTATCAATCTTAAAAATTTTTTGAAGGCTGGACCATAATTGCTTTTTAGCATTTGTGTCTTTCTGCAATTCATCCAGCGAAGGGCAGAATATATAACCAATTTCCTGGAACGTTTGCATCTGGAAAAAAGGGATAGCAAACGGAAGATCAAGATCCGCAGGTGTAACACCAAAGCCCAAAACTTTGCCGCAGGATAACTGCTTCTTCAGGTCAAGATAACTAATGGGTGTATACTGAGCAAAATTGACAACGGCAATGTCATTCAGCGAAATATTGCAAGCCTTAATAAGCCCCAATGTGAATGCGAGTTGATTGTCGCTTAAAAATTTATTCTCACTATTATTTACAATAAAAATGATATTTTTTGAATTGCCTCCCAGGAAATCAATCGGTGCCTTCATGTTACTAACAGTATTACTTCTTGATTTCAACACTTTGCCAACCAAATTATTCTTGAATAATGCCTGTTGAAGAAATGCTGATAATTGTATGTTATCTATACCCATGCTTAAGATTTGCCTTTCTTTTTTTCGTTTCTTTGCTGCAAATTTAATGATATGACCGCAGCTGAGGATTTTAATATTACTCGTGTAGAAAGAAGCAAATTGAATTCATTGTCACTGGATAACATCCCTTTCGGCAAATATTTTACCGACCATATGCTGGAGGTTGATTATACGGATGGGGAATGGAAAGCTGTAGAAATAAAACCCTACCAACCTCTCGTGCTTTCACCTTCATTAGCAGCTTTACATTATGGCCAGGCTATTTTCGAAGGAATAAAAGCTTTTAAAAACCAGGATGGCGAAGCGCAAATCTTCAGGCCTTATGAGAATTTTAAGCGTTTTAATTTGTCCGCTGAGCGGATGGAAATGCCAATTGTTCCTGAAGAAATATTTATCGGGGGTATGAGGCAATTAGTAAATCTTGATCAAAACTGGATTCCTGATAAAGAGCACCACTCCTTATATATAAGGCCTTTCATGTTTAGTACTGATGAAATGATAGGAGTGAGGCCGGCAAGCAATTATAAATTCATGATCATATTGAGCCCAACGGGCCCTTATTACAGCGCCCCAATGCGAATTTATGTTGAAGAGAAATATGTGCGGGCTGCTGAAGGAGGTGTTGGATTTGCAAAAAACGCGGGTAACTATGGCGCAGCAATGCACCCAACCGCTGAAGCTAAAAGAAACGGATACGACCAGGTATTATGGACAGATGCAGTGGAACATAAATACGTTCAGGAGTGTGGTGTAATGAACGTTTTTTTCATTATTGGCAATAAAGCTATAACCCCTGACTTAAACTCAGGGACTATTTTAGCCGGTGTAACAAGAGATAGTGTGATCCAACTATTACAGGATATGGGTTTCACTGTAGAAGAAAGAAAATTAAGTATTGATGAAGTGGTACATGCTTACAAGGTAGGTGATCTGCTTGAGGTATTTGGTACCGGCACCGCAGCAACTATCTCCATGATTAAAGAACTGAAATATCGGGATTTTGTAATGTATTTCGATACAGAGAAATGGAAAATTAGCCCGGAATTAAAAGAAAAGATGAGTGCCATAAAGGAAGGCAGAACTGAAGATAAGTATAATTGGTTATTGAAAGTGTAATTAGTTGTATAGCAATAAGCAATGCATTATCTATTCTAAAGGCTTAAATAATTTTGGTATTTCACAAAGCGACGCTTACCTTTGCCGTCCAAAAAAATAAGGGTAAAAGATAATGCCTACAATTCAGCAATTAGTAAGAAAAGGAAGAACAATTATAAAAGCAAAAAGCAAGTCAAGAGCGCTTGATAGTTGTCCGCAAAGGCGTGGAGTATGTACGAGAGTATATACAACTACTCCTAAAAAGCCTAATTCCGCTTTACGGAAAGTGGCGAAAGTGAGGCTTACCAATAAAATTGAAGTAATTGCCTATATACCTGGTGAAGGCCATAATTTGCAGGAACACTCTATAGTACTTATTCGTGGCGGAAGGGTAAAAGATCTTCCTGGTGTGCGTTATCACATCGTAAGAGGAAGCCTTGACACTGCTGGTGTGAAGGATCGTAAACAAAGTCGTTCTAAATATGGAACAAAGAGAGAAAAGGCAAAAAAATAAAATATTTCTCCCAAAACTAATTAACCTATTAACTAAATAAACTAATTAACCAAGCCAAATGCGTAAAGCACAAGCCAAAAAACTTCCACTTGCTCCCGATCCTAAATTTCAGGACAAATTAGTTACCCGTTTTGTAAATAACTTAATGTGGGAAGGGAAAAAAAGTGGGGCATACAATATATTTTACGATGCGCTTGAAAAAGTTACTAAAATTTCAGGCGAAGACGGTTATGAAGTTTGGAAAAAAGCACTTGCAAACGTAACACCAGGTGTAGAAGTTAAGAGTCGTAGAATTGGTGGAGCTACTTTTCAAATACCTGCTGAAGTACGTGCAGACAGAAAGACTTCATTGAGTATAAAATGGCTTATTAAATATAGCCGCGATAGAAATGGCCGTAGCATGTCTGAAAAACTTGCAAACGAGATAGTTGCGGCAAGCAAAGGTGAAGGGGCCGCGTATAAGAAGAAAGAAGATACGCACCGCATGGCTGATGCCAACAAAGCATTTGCGCATTTCAGAATATAAATAACCTCCATAAATCATATTTCGAAAACCTTTCTAAATCAGGAAGGTTTTTTTGTGCAACCATTGTTAAATATATCATTTGCTATTTAATTGGTACGTGGATTATTTGTAACTTTGCGCCTCCAAAAAGTAATTAAAAAAAATTAATAACAATAAATAAAAACAAAGGCAATGGCCGACTTAAGGTATCAAAGAAATTTTGGAATTGCTGCTCATATCGATGCAGGCAAAACCACTACTACAGAGCGCATTCTGTATTATACAGGTGTTAACCATAAAATAGGCGAAGTACACGATGGCGCTGCTACTATGGATTGGATGGCACAAGAGAAGGAAAGAGGTATTACTATTACATCTGCCGCTACCACCTGCTTTTGGAATTTTCCTACTGTACAAGGTGCAAAAATTCCTGATACAAAGCAATATAAATTCAACATTATTGACACTCCCGGCCACGTTGACTTTACGGTAGAAGTAGAGCGTTCTTTACGTGTGCTCGATGGTTTGCTTGCTTTGTTTTGTGCGGTAAGTGGTGTTGAGCCTCAAAGTGAAAC
>JBBPZF010000543.1:0-7300 GCA_038199105.1 Chitinophagales bacterium
AACGAAGCTGTTCAAAAGTTAGACCAATCACAGATGGATGAGGAGGTAAAAGAAAGTGCAAGCAGGATGATGAACTCCGCCGCATTTGGACAGATCATAATTTTTATTGTGTACCTGCCAATACTTGCACTGGTAGGCATTGAAGGAAAAATGTTTGGACCAATGGCTCAAACAGTAATGTTTGCCATACTCGGTGCATTCCTCTTATCGCTAACTTATGTGTCCATGATGTCGGCTTTGTTTTTAAGTAAGAAGACAACGCATCGAAGGAACTTTTCTGACAGGATGATGGATTTTTTCCAGCGTATTTATAAACCTCTGATAAATTCGGCAATGCGTCACAAGGCAGTTGTTATCGGCATTGCAGTAGCATTGCTTGTGGTAACCATATTTGTTTTCAGAAGTTTGGGCGGTGAGTTTATACCCCAGTTGGATGAAGGAGATTTTGCTGTGGAAACAAGAGTATTAACGGGAAGTTCGATTGACCAGATTATTGAGGCTTCAACGAAGGCACAGAATATTATTTTACAAAAGTTTCCTGAAGTAAAACAGGTGGTAAATAAGATAGGTTCAGGCGAAATACCAACAGACCCAATGCCTATTGAAGCAGGTGATATGATGGTAATATTAAAGCCTAAAAAAGACTGGGTGACGGCAAGCACAAGAGAGGGGCTAATGGACACAATGCAAAAAGCATTGTCTGTAATACCGGGTGTAACTTTTGGTTTTCAGCAACCGATACAAATGCGTTTCAATGAATTGATAACAGGCGCAAAGCAGGATGTAGTCATAAAATTATACGGTGAAGACCTTGATGTATTAACAGACTATGCGGGTGAAATTGGCAAACAGATAAAACACATTGAGGGCGTAGAAGATTTGTACATTGAAGAAGTAACTGGTTTGCCGCAAATTCAAATTAAATTCAACAGAGATAAGATTGCACAATACGGTTTAAACATTACCGATATAAACAGGGTGATTAAAACAGCATTCGCAGGAGAAACCGCAGGCCTTGTTTATGAAGGTGAAAAGCGTTTTGACCTGGTTGTTAGATTAACAAAAGAAGATCGGAAAGACTTATCGGATGTTAGAGGATTATATATCAGCACACCTGCCGGCGAACAAATACCGCTGGAAGAAGTAGCTACAGTAGAATTTAAAAATGGCCCCAATCAAATTCAGAGAGATGATACAAAGCGAAGAATAACTGTAGGCTTCAATGTACGTAACCGAGATGTACAAAGCACTGTGAGGGAAATACAGCAAAAGTTAACTGCAAATTTAAAGTTGCCACCCGGCTACTATACAACTTATGGAGGTCAGTTTGAACATTTGGTAGCTGCAAACAAAAGATTATCTATTGCAGTACCATTAGCATTATTATTAATCTTACTACTGCTTTATTTCACGTTCAATTCAATCAAAGAAAGCCTGTTGATCTTCACAGCTATTCCTTTAGCAGCAATCGGTGGTGTGTTTGCATTGTTAATAAGAGGGATGCCATTTAGCATTTCAGCAGGTGTGGGTTTTATTGCATTATTTGGTGTGGCTGTATTGAATGGTATTGTATTGATTGCAGAATTTAACCGCTTGAAAAAAGAAGGCATCAAAGATATTTATGAACGGGTAAGAAAAGGCACAAGTGTAAGATTACGACCAGTGTTAATGACAGCAGCCGTTGCTTCACTGGGCTTTTTGCCAATGGCATTATCCAATTCATCCGGTGCAGAAGTACAACGTCCCTTAGCAACAGTAGTTATTGGGGGATTGATTACAGCAACCTTTCTCACATTGGTTGTTCTTCCGGTCTTATATATACTGTTTGAAAAGAAAACAAAAAAAGATACAAACATGAAGCCTTCAATAAATGCAGCATTACTCTTGTTGCTGATTGCAGCCGGAAGTATTTTGCCTTCATCTTCATGGTCGCAAAATGCAGATAACACGCCGCCAAGGGTAGTAACCTTACAGCAAGCGATTGATGAGGCATTGAAGAATAATGGAAGTATTAAGTCGGCTAACTATACCATTGACTTACAAAAAGCATTAAAGGGAAGTGCGGTTAATATTGATAAAACCAATATAATACTTTCACAGGGACAAGTTAATAGCATCAGCTACGACAATCATCTTAATATCACTCAGCGATTTGAATACCCAACAGTATATAAAAATCAATTGCGTTTGGCAGATGAAAGAATTAAAGGAAGTGAGTACCAGCTTGCAGTAAACCAATTGGATTTAGCTAATAGCGTAAAAATTGCCTACTATCAGTTTCTTTACTACATCAACAAAAGACAGTTATTGTATGCACAGGATACATTGTACAACAACCTTGTAAAAGCAAGCACTGTAAGATACTGAACAGGTGAAAGCACATTGTTGGAAAAGGCAACTTCTGAAACCTATTCCTTTGAAATAAAAAACCACATCCAGCAAAATGAGATGGATATAGCCATAGCACAGCAGCAATTGCAGACATTGCTAAATACCAATGATGCGGTTATGGTGGCTGATACTGTAATTATAAAAAGAGAGATACAACTTCCAACAGATAGCAGTGTAGCAAATAATCCAATGTTGCACTATTTAAAACAACAGATAGAGATTAATAAAAAGGAGACCGATGTACAAAAGGCAAAGCGTTTACCTGATTTTATAGTTGGTTACACAAACCAATCATTCAGAGGCATTCAAAATGTAAATGGGGCAAATGAAAAGTTCACAGGTTGGGACAGGTTCAACAGCTTTCAGTTAGGCGTGGCTATCCCGCTTTTACCCGGTGGTTATAAATCAAAAATCAATGCAGCAAAAATTAATGAACAGATTGCAGCAACAAAGTTGGAATATGAACAAACTGTTTTAGGTGGTCAGTTAAACATCCTGCTTCAGCAATATTACAAACATAAAAGTGCATTGAGTTATTACGAAACTACAGCATTGCCGCAGGCAGACCTTATCATTAAAAATGCAGAGAAGGGTTTTAGAAACGGCGAACTGCCATACATACAATACCAGCAAAGTCTTTCAACAGCTTTAAAAATAAGGACGGATTATATCGAAGCCATCTATCAATACAATCAATCAACACTTGCAATAGAAAGCATTATTGGTGTAAAATAAATATTCACTTTCAAACAAATTATCAATGAAGTCAATAATAAATATTCTCTTTTCAATACTTACTATCATTACTGTTATATCTGCCTGCAATGGCAAAAAAACAGAAGAGAAATCAGAAACAGAAAAGGTTGAAACAAAAGACAGTACGGCAACGAAAGATGAAGTATCTCTTACAGCAGACCAGTATAAAGTAGCAGCCATTGAGTTAGGTAAAATAGAAATGCGAAACCTAAGCAGTGTAATAAAAGTAAACGGCGTTGTAGATGTAGAGCCTCAAAATCTTGTGTCCATTTCTGCACCATTAGGAGGTTATGTAAAAAGTGCAGGTTTATTACCAGGCGAGGCAGTTCGTAAAGGTCAGGTAGTTGCAGTAATTGAAAATGCAGCATTCATAGACATACAGCAGGATTATCTGGAAAGTAAAAGCCGTATGGTTTTTCTTTCACAAGAATTGGAGCGGCAAAAGGAACTACGCAAAGAAGAAGTGAATGCAGCTAAAACATTGCAGCAGGTCACATCAGAATACAACATGATGAATGCAAAGATCAATGCGCTGGAACAAAAATTATCATTGATTGGGATCAGCACTAAAACAGTTCAGTCAGGAAGAATTTCCAGGACAAGTAATCTTTATTCACCTATCGCCGGCTATGTTACTGCAAGCAATGTAAACAGGGGCAAGTATGTACAACCAAGTGATGTACTATTTGAACTAACCAACAAAAACGACATGCACCTTGCGCTAAATGTGTTTGAAAAAGATGTGCGGAAAATTAATCCGGGCCAACCCATCCGTTTTGCCTTAGCCAGCGAAACAGATTACCAGCGTGAAGCAAAAGTTTTTTTAATAGGAAAGTCAACCGAAAAAGATGGAACGGTGCCGGTACATGCGCATCTCAACATTTCAAACGATGTGGCATTATATCCCGGCATGTATGTAAAAGCAATGATAGAAACACGAACAGAAGATGTACCGGCTTTACCTGTAGAAGCAATCATTCAATCAGAAGGAAAGGATTACATTTTTATACAAACAGATACTGCACAAAACAAAACAACATTTAAAATGATACCTGTTGTAAAAGGAATGGAACAGGAAGGATTTGTAGGAGTAACATTGCCGGATAACTTTAGTGTAAGTACCAGTAAGATTGTTATAAAAGGAGCTTATGCTTTATTATCAGCAATGAAAAATGTAGAAGAATAATTTCGTTAAAACATAAAAAACTTATTTAGATAAGAACACTTTAAAACAGATAATATGACTTTTACTCAAACATTCTTTTCCCGTCAATTCCTTTGGGAAATTGTACGCATCATCACAGTTGGTGTAGCGAGCCTTTTGTTTTATTTAGGCATTATTCCCCTACCTATTTTGTTAGCTACAATGGCTTTTGGGCTATACTCATTAGTAAAAGTAGCGGCAACAGATTTGGTTAAAGAACGGAAAATAGGCACTGAAATATTTATCACCGTAGCCGTAATAATATCTGTACTTGGCAAAGAATATCTTGCAGGTGCTGTTGTGTTGATGATTATTTTAATTGCGGAATACATTGCCAGTGCAAGTGGAGAGAAAGCAAGGAACTCCATTAAAAAATTGATTGGTTCAGTACCTAAAACCGCCATTGTAAAAAAGGACGGCAAGGAAGAAACCGTACAAATAAGTGATTTAAAAATCGGAGACATTATACTTGTAAAAGCCGGCGAAAAAATTCCTATAGATGGCAAAGTAACATCAGGTTCCGGCTCCGTAAACCAGGCTCCTATTACAGGCGAAAGTGTTCCGCAGAAAAAAACAGTTGGCAATGATGCGTTTGCTGGTACTATAGTCGAATTGGGGGCATTAGATATTGAAATGACCAAAGCCGGTAAGGACACCGTTTTTTCAAGAATAATTACATTAGTGGAAGATGCAGAAAGTGAACAAGCGCCTATTGAAAAATTTACAGATAAAGTAGCTTCGTGGCTAATCCCCATCGTATTCATATTTGTAGGCGCAGTCTATTTTTTTACCCGTGATGTAAGGCTTGTAATTGCGCTTTTAATTTTTACTTCTCCGGCAGAACTTGGCTTAGCAACACCGTTGGTTACCATTGCCGCAATAGCCAGGGCAGCAAGGGAAGGTATCCTTATAAAAGGAGGTTTATTTCTTGAAGAATTGGCAAAGGTTACTACAATTGTTTTTGATAAAACAGGTACGTTAACCGTAGGCAGTCCTACAGTAAACAAGGTTGAAATAATAGATAAAAATTATACCGAAAATGACCTGGTAAAGTTTGCGGCAGCCGCCGACAGACGTTCAGCACATCCACTTGCAAAATCTATTTTAAGCTATGCAGATAAGCTAAAATTATCTTATCCGGAACCTGAAAAATTTGAAGTTATCAAAGGACGTGGCGTAAAAGCTGACGTGGAAGGGAAAGCAATTTTATTAGGCAATAAAGCTTATATGGAAGAAAGTAAAGTGCCATTAACCACCACTTCTGAAAACCTTACTGATACTGCTATATACCTGGCAGCCGATAACAAATTAGCAGGTGTTCTATACATATCAGATGCCATTCGTGAAGGCGCAAAGGAAATGATAACCGGCTTAAGAAAAAGCGGCATTAAAAATATTGTTATGCTTACAGGTGATAATCCTGAAACGGCAAAACATGTAGCAGAACAAATTGGTATTACTGATTACAGAGCTAATTTATTACCGGAGGATAAAATAAATATTATTAAAGAATTACAAAAAGGTAAGAGCAAAGTAGCGATGGTTGGCGATGGCATAAATGATGCACCTGCATTGGTACAGGCAAATATTGGTATCGCAATGGGTGCTATGGGTACAGAAGCAGCAATGGAAGCGGCAGACATTGTACTAATGCAGGATAAGTTAGAAAAAATTGCCAGAGCACGAGCCATTAGCGAAAGAGCATTTAAAACAATTAAAGAAAATATTATTGTTGGTGTTGGTGTAGTGCATATAACTGGAATTATTCTTGTTCTAATGAGAATAATCGGCCCTGTTCAGGCTGCTGCTATTCACTTGCTTCCCGACACTTTGGTTTTTCTTAACTCAATAAAATTGCTAAGAGTGAAGATTAAATAATAGAAAGAATTTAGATAATGTTATTAAAACTCACTAAAAAATAAGCACATTGTCAAATCCATTCGGCGCTTTAAGAGAAAATATATTTTTAAAACTTTATTTTTCTCAAACCATCAGCCTGTTAGGCGATGCATTTACATGGGTAGGCATCGCGTTGCTTGCTTTCCAGTTTGGCGGTGAACATTCTGCCGTCATTTTATCCACGGCACTTACGTTAAGGGTTACCGCATTTATTTTGTTTGGCCCTTATGCCGGCGTGCTTGCAGACAGGATAGACCGCAGGAAAATAATGTACATCACCCACTTTGTGCGAATGGCGATAGTAGGTTGTTTGCCCTTTGTAAAAGAAGCCTGGCAGATTTATGTACTTATATTTTTTCTGAATATTTTCAACGCATTCTTTACCCCGGCGTATAAGGCAGCCATTCCGCAATCCATAAAAAACAAAGATGCTTATAGCTCCGGTATTGCCTTGTCTAACGCCACCAATCAACTGCTTGGTGTATTAGGCCCGGGTCTTGCAGGCGGCGTGGCCGCATGGCTGGGCGCCAGGGAGATATTCTTTGTTGACGCTGCAACATTTATTATAGCCGCAGTTTTCATTTTGTCGCTTCCGCCTTTATTAATATCAAAAAGTCAAAGAGGAACTATAATACAGGCAAAAGTTTGGACAGATATTGTAAAAGGAACCCGTTTATTATTTACAGATAAAGCTGTTCGTTTTGCTTTGCTTATAGAATTTGTTGCTGCTATTGCAGGAGCGCAAATTTTAGTAAACACAGTAGGTTACATAAAAGGTCAGTTGCACTTAACCGACAAGCACTATGGTTATGTGATGGCTGCATTTGGTGTTGGCGCTGCCATAGCGGCCTTCGCATCAGGCAACTTTGATAAATCAAAAAACATGATGGCCTCACTGATCATTGGAGGAGGATTGGTTTGCGTGTCAATCGCCTTCGGTAATTATGTTGCATTTATTCCATTATTGGTACTCTGGGCTATTGCAGGTTTTGGGCAAACGCTGGCAGAAATGCCATCGCAAATATTAATAGCAGAAAAAATTCCAAAAGA
>JBBPZF010000544.1:0-2561 GCA_038199105.1 Chitinophagales bacterium
ATGGGATCTCTGCTAAGCGAAGGAGGAGTAATTATAACGATAGTCTTAATCCTTACACCTATACTGGCGGGCATTGTTTTGATGATCGTGAAAGTAAAAAATGTATTAAGGCAATATAATAAAAAGCAAAATATAGAAGAGTCAGAGAAGTTAGCGGCCTACTTAAAAGTATTGCCCGATGATGAAATAAAGGAAACATTAATAAAAAGAAAAACGGCCCTTGATTACAAGTTGAGTAATTCCGAATTATCAGGAGAATTAAAAGCAGAAGATAGCAAAGGCCTCATTAACATCAATACGAACAGCGGCTTACCCGTGGTGGCAATAAAAAAGAAGGCATTGAAACGCCCGAATATAGATCCCCAACTATCCAAACTCATTCTATGGTATATAGGCACAGCCACTTTTTGGTTGGTATTCGGCACCAGCATTGGCGAATATCTGGGAATCAAATTCGTAGCGCCTGATGTGGACCATGTGAGTTGGTTAAGTTTTGGAAGGCTCCGTCCGGTACACACCAATGCAGTGTTCTGGGGTTGGGCTTCACTGGGTATGCTTTCGCTCGGCTATTATATCGTACCCACCGTTAGCAATACTTCTTTATCAAGTATGAAGCAAGGTTGGTACACGCTAATTCTTATTAATGCGGCTGTTGTATTGGGAACGTTGTGCCTAATGTCAGGCATTAATAACAGCGGCGGCGAGTACCGCGAATACATCTGGCCCGTAATGCTGTTATTCGGAATTGGCCTTGTGCTCACATTAATAAATTTTTTAAAAACCATCGCTAAACGAAAAACGAAAGAAATATACATTTCAAACTGGTACATGGTGGCAGCAGTAATATTTGCAATCATAATTGTAATAGTTGGCTATGTTCCTGTTTGGGCAAACGGCCTTGGCAATACAATTGTACAAGGCTATTACATGCATCAGGGCGTAGGCATGTGGTTCATGCTTTTTACATTGGGTATTGTTTATTACATGCTCCCGCAACAATTAAACAAACCTATTTATTCTTACAGCCTCGGCATACTTGCCTTCTGGACACAGATACTTTTTTATACACTTATCGGCACACATCATTTTGTATTTAGCGCCATACCGTGGTGGCTGCAAACTGTCGCTATTGCGGGAAGCGCAGGAATGATAATACCTGTAGTTGCAGGGACTACCAACTTCATCATGACATTTAAGGGTGCCTGGTATAAAATTGCGGGCAGTTATACTTTACCGTTTTTTTTGGTAGGCATCATATTTTATTTTACCGGTTCTATGCAGGGCACGGCGGAAGCATTTCGTTCTGCAAATCTGTACTGGCACTTCACTGATTTTACGGTTGCCCACTCACACCTTACTATGTATGGTATTATCTGCTTTTTTCTTTGGGCGGGCATTTACGCAGTTGTACCACGGCTTACCGGAAAAGAGCCGCCGCAAATAACTGTAGGCGCTCATTTCTGGCTGGCGCTTATTGGCTTGCTGTTTTACACCGTACCCTTAATGTATGGAAGTACTATTAAAGGAATGATGTGGATGCAGGGAAAACCATTTATTGACGGCGTTGTTTTCATGGCTCCATACTGGCTGTGGCGGGCAATAGGTGGCAGCCTTATGTGGCTCTCGCATTTATTTTTTGCATACAATATTTATAAGATGCTGGCAGGAGGACACATCGTGGATGTAAAAGAAGCCGCGTTGGAAAAATTAAAAAATGAAGAAACCACTTTAAATCAATTAGGGTAAAAAAGAAGAACAAACACATGGAATTATTCGACGATCATAAAAAATTATTTGGAACGGCAACGTTATTCTTCGTGGGGCTAACGCTTTTGGTTGCCATTATACCGGCATTAAATATTCAAAAAAATAATGCCGTGCTTCCCGGCGCGGAGCCATTAAGCGAAGATGCCGCAAAAGGTAAAGCCCTTTATATAGCCAATGGTTGTATCGGCTGCCATACACAGCAGGTGCGCAATATTGATATGGATAAAGTGTGGGGCTCACGGCCAAGCATAGCCGCAGACTATGCCGGCATTCACCGGCAGGATGTGTGGCGTAACACCGCTACGTTGTTAGGCTCCGAAAGAACCGGGCCTGACCTTATAAATGTTGGAAACAGGCAAGGCAGCGAAGATTGGAATCTTGTGCATTTATTTAATCCGCGGATCGTTGTTTCGCAATCAATAATGCCTGCATATTCCTGGTTATTTGAAATAAAAAACACTCCAGCAAAAGGTGATGTAATAGTAAATGTTCCGGCGAAATATTTAAATGGGGACACCGGAAGAGTGGTGGCGACTAAAGAGGCGCTGCAATTAGTAGCATACCTGCTTTCTCTTAAGCAAACTAAACTACCTGATGGAACAGCCACCCCCGGATTTTTATATAAGAAAGAAATCAAACAGGAGGGTGGTGTTACTGGTTCGAAGGAATTAAATGGGGTAGCATTATACACTGCCAATTGCCAAAGCTGCCACCAGGAAAACGGAGAAGGACTACCGGGAGCATTTCCGCCATTAAAAGGAAGCAAAGTTGTGACGGACGACAATCCTGAATTG
>JBBPZF010000545.1:0-2348 GCA_038199105.1 Chitinophagales bacterium
AAAATCAAATCAACAGGAAGATGTTTTTCAAAATGAATTTAAAAATGAGAAGCCCGATACGCTAAAAAATTATTCCGGTGTGGTACAAGGTGAAGCAACCGTATTATCTGATGCAAAGCTGTATCCATATAAGCCCCGCAAATTTGCAACAGATTATATCGTTGCAGGATTTAATAACAACGTTTTGGGAACAAGATACCAGACATACCAGGGCGGCAATGGCCCTGTTTCACTCACCTCTAACAATGGCTTAAACGGAATGATAAGGCTCGGTGTAGCAGACATAATGGAAGATATAAAAATATCCGGTGGCTTTAGGCTTTCTTCTAACCTTAAGGATAATGACTGGCTTTTCCAATTTACAAACCTGAGAAAAAGAATAGATTGGGGTCTTACTTATTATAGAAATGTGCAGCAGGATGGAACCTCAGATTTTCCCGGCAAATTATTTTCAAATTTATACCAGGCAACTATTAGCTATCCATTTGATGTTACAAAAAGTGTGCGTGTAAGCGCTGGCGTTAGAAAAGATAAATCTGTTGTAAGCACTTTCGATGATTTAACCCTTACCACTCCCGAGCAATCAAAAACCTATGGCCTTCTTCATGCGGAATATGTGTATGACAACACACTAAATCCGGCACAGAATATATGGAACGGCATAAGGTATAAAGCTTATATAGACTGGAATTCACAAATAAGCAAACTCAAGGTTGGCGAAGGGCAATTTACGTTTAACGCAGGCTTTGATGCAAGGGCCTATTATCCTATATACCGCAATTTTATATGGGCGGGCAGAGTAGCCGCAGACTTTAGCTGGGGTAGCCAAAAGCTGATTTATTATCTCGGGGGAGTGGATCAATGGTTTATGTTAGGAAACAATGTAAAGGATAAAAACGGGGTGCAAAGTTACCGTTATTTCAATCCTAACAACAAGCCCGATCCCGATGCTGACTATGCCTTTCAATCACTCGCTGTTAACCTCAGAGGATTTATCCAAAATGCAGCCAACGGAAATAATTCGGCTGTTATAAATAGTGAGTTCCGGTTGCCGGTATTCACAACGCTTTTCAGTAAGCCAATTAATAATGCCTTTGTCAGGAATTTTCAATTGATACAGTTTATAGATTTAGGTTCCGCATGGAATGGTGCTTATGATAAGTTAGCACGTCCTTCTATCACTTATTCTGACCCTTCTCAGCCAACGGTGCAAATAAATATTAAGGCGCCAGGTATCGGCCCGTTCCTTGGTGGCTATGGCTTTGGTGCAAGAAGCACACTACTGGGCTACTTTTTAAAATTTGATGCCGGCTGGCCAATGAATGGATTATTTAAAGGAAAGCCAATCTATTATTTTAGCATGGGGCTTGACTTTTAATTTCATCCCTGTAATTAAGGCGAGTATAGAACCCGCTGACAGCGCTGTTCTGAACAATGCCCTTTCCCGGATCCATCTTGCAAAAGTCACCATGATGGTAATCCAGAAAATAAAAAAACCGGGGGCGGAAAAAAATAATGAAAAGAAAAAAATTATAATTATATCACCGGCCCATTCCGATGGCTGTTGCTCAGTGATGGATAAGAAGATGCCACACAAAAATCCATTTATGAACGCCGAAAGTATCCATACCGTAAAAGTTATAAATGTTATTCTTATGTAAGGTCTCATAGGGTAGGTATTGCTTCAAGGTTTTTAGTTTTACGATAACATATCCATAAAGGCACAAATCCAAACACACCAAAAGAACAGTCTATCAATTGCCAGCCCGGCGGGATGCCGCTGTAATAGCCAGCGATAGATGCCAGTGGAAAATCAACACACAGGCGATAAGTCCAAACTCGATCACCTAAATATTTTTCTCCGGATCTCTATACGGGCCTACAAAAAGAATTGCAAGAATAAAATGAGCAAAGGCATGCCAGTCGTAGCCGTATAATAAAAAAGGATATTGGATATTTATATGCCGGTAAGCAAGTAAAACTTTTTCAAGCCATGTATGCAACAGGCTTTCGTTAGAAAATATTTTTAATAGGACGGATAGTTCTTTATCAATAGGAATAGCCGTAGCGCCACTTAATAATAAAGCAATTATGAAGAATGCAATAAGCCGCTTAATTTTTGTTCTCTCTTTCTTCATATTTTAAAAGTGCTTTGAATTTCAAAGTTTAACTACAAAAAAAAATTATTTTGTTGATTTGATCATACTCTCCAATGCATCAAGATGCTGTTGAAATGCTTTTTGTCCTGCCTTGGTAACGGCATAAGTTGTATTGGTTTTTCTGCCAATAAATCCTTTGTTAACTTTTATGTAAGCACTATCTTCCAGTGATTTAATATGCGATGCAAG
>JBBPZF010000546.1:0-2045 GCA_038199105.1 Chitinophagales bacterium
ATGTTACGTAAAAAATAAATTCACGTAACTTTATAGAAAAGTAAGTCAAAATGAAGACGAAATTAACTTTAAACGTTGATGATAAAGTTGTCGCACGTGCAAAGCGTGCCAGCGCAAAAAGAAAGGTAAGCTTATCTACCGTGGTGGAGGATTATTTGGACAAGTTTTCAAAAAGCGATTCACCTAAAAGAAAGTCAAATATGGAACCTTCACTTCTTGAACGGATAAGAATATATACGCATCCTGTAAAAATAACTGATGAGGGAATTGAAAAACTTAAAGAAGAACATATGAAAGAGAAATATGGTTTATAAAATTTTTTTAGACACGAATATAATGGTGGATTTATTGATGGAGAGGCCGTTTGAATTAGATGCCATACATGAAATATTTAAACTGTCAGAAAAAGAAATAATTGATTTGTATATTTCTGAAAGTGTAATCACCGCAATATTTTATATTCTCCGTAAAGAAAAAGGATTGACACATTATCAGCCATGAGAGAACTATGCAAAACTATGAGCGTGATTCCTTTTTCTAAAGACATTCTATATTACTCTCTTGAGAAATATAAAGATACCGACGACGGCCTCTTGTATTTTTTAGCATCAAAAGCGAAAATGAATTACTTCATTACAAGAAATGTAAAAGATTTCATCTTCCTGTTTCCCTCATTGCCTGTGCTAAGTCCAACCAATTTTTTAAAAGAAATTTATTTTAATGATCTATCGCAGTAAAGCTCCCTTGCGTATTGGCCTTGCCGGCGGAGGCACAGATGTAAGCCCTTACAGCGATCAATACGGAGGAGCAATTCTTAATGCAACAGTCTCTCTTTTTGCTTACGCCAACATAGAACCCATAGAAGAAAATGCGATAATAGTTCAGGCGCTTGACAGAAAGGAAGAGCAAAGATTTGACTGGGCCCCTTCGTTACCAATTGACGGGAAACTTGATCTTTTGAAAGGCGTTTACAATCGTATACATAAAGATTATGGCGTGCCTTTAACAAGCTTTCGCCTTTCAACATTTGTGGACGCACCCGCCGGCTCTGGCCTGGGAACCTCGTCCACATTGGTTGTTGCTATTATCGGCGCTTTTGTCGAATGGCTGAAACTTCCGTTGGGCGATTATGACATTGCTCATTATGCGTATCAAATCGAAAGGGAAGATTTGAAACTCACAGGCGGAAAGCAGGATCAATACGCCGCAATGTTTGGCGGCGTAAACTTTATGGAATTTTATGAAGATGATAAAGTGATCGTAAACCCGCTGCGCATAAAATCGCAATACCTTCACGAGCTGGAAAATAACCTTGTTTTATATTTCACTGCCACCAGCAGGGAAAGCGCTGATATAATAAATGAACAGGTAAAAAATGTGAATAATAAAAATGAAAAAAGTATTGAGGCAATGCACCAGCTAAAGGAGCAGGCTCGTATGATGAAAGAAGCGCTGCTGAAAGGAAGGCTGTATGAGTTTGGTGAAATACTTGATTTTGGTTTTCAACAAAAAAGACAAATGGCACACAACATAAGCAACAGCCACATCGAAGAAATATATGAAGCCGCAAAAAAAGCCGGCGCCACCGGCGGTAAAATAAGCGGCGCAGGCGGAGGTGGTTTTATGATTTTTTATTGCCCTGGAAATACGCATCATGCTGTGGTGGAAACATTAAAAACATTTGGCGGCGAAGTAAAAAATTATACGTTTACCAAACATGGACTGCAAACGTGGTGTGCTTAATAGACAGCATTTATTCTATAACCAGGTTTGGCCATAATAAACATTTCCCCGATCATTTCACTTACTGAAATTTTGGACGACACTCAATGCATTGATTTAATCCGGAAGATCTAAAGCATTTTGAAGACCAAGTAACAGAGAAGTAAAAAGATATGGTTTCTGCCACAAATCCATAGAACTTCCGTAAATACCCGAGATAGCCCGTATTGCTTTTAGCATTTTCTGCTGGTAAATTTGGTTTTTTTATTTTCTAAAAACCTTTTTATCATGATGCCCTATTTAAAACAGGTTCGCCGGTCGGA
>JBBPZF010000547.1:0-3611 GCA_038199105.1 Chitinophagales bacterium
AGAAGAATTATTTAAAAATTATGATAGCTGGGTTGGAAAATTTTCCCATTCAATTTATTTCTGGAATTTATCTTTTAGGTTTGCGGCAAAAAAATAAATGTACGATCTGCATGAATACTTGTCGCCGCTGAATATTGCTGAACTCAATAATGACAAAGGATATAATGACAGCCAGCTTGCTAATTTCATAAAGATTTACGAAAGCGAAATCCCTGACCTTGAAAATACCGACATCGTAATCGTGGGTGTCAATGAATTTCGCGGTGAAGGAATTGCTTCAGACAATGACCCGGCTGATGTCATTCGAAGCCAGCTATATAAATTACACTATTGGCACAAGGATGTTTCGATTGCGGATATAGGAAATATCAAGACCGGCGCTACGCTTGCTGATAGCTATGCAGCTATTAAAATCATTTTGAAAGAATTACTGCAGATGAATAAGACAGTAATCATCCTCGGTGGCTCACATGATAATACGTTGGGGCAATATTATGCTTACAAAGACCTGAATCAAATAATAGATGCCACAGTGGTTGATGCGACGATAGATCTTATCAGCGAATCGTCGGCGAGAAGCGAAAATTTTTTAATGGAAATGCTCACCAGCGAACCCAATATGGTAAAGCATTACAACCACATTGGCTTCCAAAGCTATTTTGTTCATCCGCGTATGCTGGAAACGATGGACAAGCTTCGCTTTGATTGCTATCGTGTTGGTACAGTAAAGGAACACCTCGAAGAAATGGAGCCGGCGATACGGCATTCAAATATGCTCAGCTTTGATATAGCTGCCATAAAACACAGCGATGCCCCGGCATCTTCCTGCAGCCCCAATGGATTCACCGGCGAAGAAGCGTGTAACCTTCTCCGTTATGCCGGGCTGAGCCCTGTAATTTCTACGGTAGGTATCTATGGATACCGGCCAGAGCAGGATGAAAAAAATCTTACTGCATTGCAAATAGCTCAAATGATCTGGTACTTTATTGATGGTAAAAGCAGGAGTAAGCAGGAAGCTGAATTGCAGGACAGGAATAATTTTAATGAATACCATACAGCCTTTGCAGAAGTAGATACCTTGTTTCTTCAAAGCAGGAAGACGGGCCGGTGGTGGATGCAATTGCCCAACAAAAAAATGATCGCCTGTAGCTACAACGATTATGTGTTTGCCAGCAACAATGAAATTCCGGAACGGTGGCTGAGAGCGCAGGAGAGGGATGTATAAGGGTATTTCTTATGTAAAAGAATTCCTTTTTGCCTGTTAGGATTTTAAATCAAAAATTTGCTTTGAAGCTTTTTGAGCCGGAAACCAGGAAGCGAAAAATGATATTATCAACGCTGTTGCGGTTACCAATAGGAAGTCTGTTAGCACAAGCTTTACGGGGAAGTAATCAATAAGAAATGAATTGCCTACCAGCTTGATAAGTTTAAATTTTACCTGTAAAAAACAAATAATCAAAGCCAGGATAATTCCTGTGCCTGCACCGGTAAAAGCTAACAACAGCCCTTCGCTCAGGAATATTTTCCTGATAAGAATTTTATCAGCCCCGAGAGATTGTAATACGCTTATGTCTTTTCTTTTCTCCAGCACAAGCATGGTTAAAGCGCCAATCATATTGAAAGCGGCGATGATTAATATAAGTGTAAGCACTGCATAAATAACCCATTTTTCCAGGTGCATGGAATTGTAGAGGCTTGTATTCTGCTCGTATTTTGTAAGCACTTTGTAATTGCTCCCAAGCATTTTTTGCAGGTCTTCCGTGAACTTATTTGAATTATCAGGATTTACAAGTGAGATTTCCAGAGCGGTATATTCATCCGGCGGATAGTTCATTTGTTGCTTTACAAATGCGAGGTTCGTGATTACATATTTGTTATCAAAGTCCTGTTGAATAGCAAAGCTTCCGGCTGTATTTGCATTCCCTTCACTCAATGATGATAGCGGATTCACATCAGCACCCGTTGCTCTTTTTGGTAAAAAAACAGTAACCGGAAAAAGGTCCCTGTCTGACTGCACGCCTAATGCATACTCGATGCCGGAGCCTAAAATAAGCCTTGGCTGATCAACCGTGCCCACATTAAAAACACCATGCAACATTTTTTCCGGCACGCCGGATACTTTTGAATAATTATCATCTACGCCTTTTAATAAAACCACTGTTTGCTGCTCGCCATTTTGCAACAATGCTTTTTCTTCTGCATCAAGCGAAGTACCCTTCACCTCTTTAAGCTGGTTTATTTGTTGAAGTTGCGCTGTGGTTAAATGAATTGTTTTCCCCTTTGGCGCAACCACTTTTACATCAGAATAAAAATTAGAATAGAGTGATTGTACCAGCCCTTCAAAGCCATTGAACACACTAAGCACAAGCACCTGGCACATTGTGGAAAAAGCGATTACGCCGGCGGTAACCCATGAAATAATATTAATTGCATTGGTACTTTTTTTCGCCCTAAAATATCTCCATGCAAATTTTAAGTACAAGGTGAGTTGGTTAATTAGTTAATTAGTTAATTAGTCAAGTAGCTAATTATCGTCTTCTTTTTCCCCTTCAGGGGATAGGGGGTTTTCTTCAGGGGATAGGGGGTTTTCTTTCTTAATATTATCCAGGAGCTCTTCTATTTTAAAAACATAATCAAGCGTATCGTCAATATAAAAAGTAAGCTGCGGAATACTTCTTAGCTGGTGGCGCATTGTATTACCAAGATCGCCGCGGATTTCACTGCTTCGGTCTTTAAATTTTTCAAGAACAGCTTCCTGGTCTTTTACCTGGAACATGCTAAGATAAATGCGTGCTTCATACAGATCGGGCGTAAGCCTTACTGACGAGATGGAGACCATTCCGCGTTCCTGCATATTGAGATTCATGCGCAGAAAAATATCATTCAGCACTTTCGAAATTTCCACCGCCACCTGTTTTTGCCTTTTACCTTCTGTCATTTTATTCGAATTATTGTCCCAATCGGGAGTTGTAAAATTAGTTACTTTGCTTTTATTAAAATTTATTTGCACTCAACCCGTTAGATGAAGAGCTTAAGAACTATTTTTCGTTATGTCTCAAAATATCCTAAATTAATTTTTGCATATTTCAGCTTTAATGTTCTTTCAAACATATTTTCTGTTATTTCCTTAGGCTTACTAAGCCCTTTTCTTCTGCTTATTTTTAAGAAGCAAAGTACCCTTGAAGCGGTCTCTGAAAATAGAGGATTTTTTGCCAGGGTCAATCCTATTAACCATTTTAAGATCTGGCTTTATCAATTAATACAAACCCCCAATGGCGAAGTAAAAGCACTTGCTATAATATGTATCCTGGTTTTAAGCGCCATTATTTTAAAAAATATTTTTCTTTATCTCTCCATTTATTTTTTAACGCCAATACGCAATCTCATAGTAAATGATATGCGTACGAATATGTTTAAAAAGATATTGGCCTTGCCGGTTGGCTATTTCAACGACCAGAAGAAGGGCGATATTATGAGCAGGCTTACCAATGACTTGCAGGACGTAGAGAGCTCCATCATTAATATGCTGGAAACGTTATTTAGAGAGCCCGTTACCATACTCTTGTTTTTTATTTACATGATAATATTGAGCCCGCAGCTCACACTTTTTC
>JBBPZF010000548.1:0-2664 GCA_038199105.1 Chitinophagales bacterium
CTTTGAAGCCTTTTCTTATTTACTGATTTTTGGTTTATTATGGCTTATTTATAGAACGAAAAGGATTCACTTACCCAAAGGTTTTTTATTTGGATTATTTCTTATACTCGTGTTTACAGCCCGTTTTCTTATTGAGTTTGTAAAGGAAAACCAGGAACCGTTTGAGGCTGCATGGCCACTTAACCTGGGACAAATATTAAGCCTGCCATTTATATTGGTGGGACTATTTTTTGTTTTTTATGGAAGGAATATAATTACAAAGGATGAAAAAAGTCTTTGAAAGTTATACTTGCTTACGTTTAAGAACGAAGGATTTCTTTTTTAATAATTTTTAAAAATCAATATGCGGTCTTTATCACTTTCTATTACAATCATTCCCGGCTATCCAACTATAGATTGAATGAAAAACTCCTTTGATTTCTGCTTTAGAACAGTAGATAATTCAATCATTTGCGCTAATCCTTCCTCCGTTTTTATACCTGAATTTATCGCTATTCCGTACTCTGATATTACAACAGACCACTTTGTTAGAACACCATATAGAGATTCTTCATTGGCAGGTGCCGGGTATAAAAAACGCAAATTATCTGAAGTAGATTTTGTTTCTCTCAGGCCACTTTGTTTAATAAAAATTTATTTAAGGATGAATAACAGCTTAACTATAAGCACTACAGGCTTTCACTCCAAAGTTTATACCTGTAAGCAAGGCTGGGTGTTTGATTGCGGGCGTAAATGGTTTGCATAAAGGATTATTTTATAGATTGCTTTAGCAAAGAGTCGTTACGGAAATGAAGCTCTTGTTTAGCTGGCTTATTATATATCTATTAGAAATCGGAAATAAATTTCTGGTTATACTTTCTTTTATTGAAAACCACGAGGAACAAGAGCGTTTAAGTAATATATTTCCGATTTAGTTTATTCTTGAGCTTAAAGTATTTTTGCCAAAATCGGTAATATATTTCTGATGAATAAGATAGAAATAGGAGAGGTTATACAGAAAAGGAGAGATTCCCTTTCAATTAAGCAGGAAGACCTCTCCGAGATGACGGGCATTACCTCCAAAACAATCTACCTGATTGAAAATGGGAAGGGAAACCCATCTTTTGATACGCTCAATAAATTATTAGATGTTTTAGGTTTTGAAATATCCATTGATATCAAAAAGCTGGATAAATGAAAGGCATTGTTTATAATAATGGAGTGCTTGCAGGCAGCATTGAAAAGATGAAAACGGACACTATCTGTTTCAATATGATGACCGGTATTTTGCAGATAAACAGTGTCCACCTATTAGTTTAACGCTGCCTAAAATACAAAAAGAATACGGGGCAGAAAAAATGTTCCCTTTTTTTTATGGGCTGCTTTCCGAAGGAATAAACAAAGATATCCAGTGCCGGTTGTATAAGATTGATGAGAATGACGACTTTACCAGGCTGCTATTAACGGCCCGGCATGATACTATAGGTTCTATTACAATAAAACCGGAAGATGATGAATTGTTTAGGCTGTTATACTGAAGTAAAAGAAGGCTACTGCCTCAAATGCAGGAAGAAATTATTTGATAAAGCAAAAATATCTTCGGTACTATCATTTGATGCACCCAAAGCCGGTAACCTTGCAGAGTTTCAGGAACACAGCAAACGTTTATCTATTTCTGGAGTACAACTTAAATATTCAGTTCGGTTAGAAAACGATGAACTTAAATTGTATGATAGAAACGGGCAGTATATTTTGAAACCGGTTCCACCTGCAAGGCAATTGATCAATATAACCGATGCTCCTGAGAACGAGCATCTCACTATGCAGATAGCAGAGCAAATTTTTGATATTAATACAGCAACCAATGCACTTATACGTTTTAAAGATGGTCAGCCAGCTTACATTACAAAGCGCTTTGATGTAAAGCCTGATAGCAGTAAGTGTATGCAGGAAGATTTTGCACAGTTAACAAACAGAACAAAACATACTCACGGCGAAACTTTTAAGTACGATGGTACCTATGAGGAAATAGGGCTATTGATAAAAAAATTTGTAGCAGCCTCTATGCCTGCAATTGAAAAGTTTTTTCAATTGGTCATTTTCAATTATATTTTTTCAAATGGCGATGCTCATTTAAAAAACTTTTCTCTTACCCGAAATGATTCAGGCGAATACCAATTGGCGCCTGCTTATGATCTTATGAGTACAATAATTCATACACCGCATGAATCTGATACTGCTTTGGATTTATATGAGGATGATTTAAATTCAGAGTACTACGCAACCTATGGTAATTATGGTCGTGACAATTTTATGGAATTGGCCAGGCGTTTGGGGATAGTTGAAAAGAGAGCTGTAAGAATAATGGATAAGTTCAATGCTGGTAAGGCGCAGGTAATTGAACTTATAAGGGCTTCCTTTTTATCTGGCGAAGTTAAAAAACTTTATATGACCTCCTTTGCTGATAAATTAAAGCGTATTCAACAAATAGATAAATAAGCTTTGCGGCGGCTACAGTGGTTTGTAGAACAGTTTAAAGTGGTTTTAATGAATAGGGCTCACAGGGTTTTAGGAATTTATGAGTTGTCAAGCGGTGGCATTGCCGGAACGTCGAAGGCAGATTGTATGGAATCACTTTTGTTGACAATCAAAATAAATGCGTTTTTAATGGAAGTGATTTAGGTA
>JBBPZF010000549.1:0-5623 GCA_038199105.1 Chitinophagales bacterium
ATCATTGCGGCAGGGCTCATATTTTTAGCGCCTCCTTTTTTTGTAATAATATTAATAACACCTGCAACAGCATCGCTGCCCCAAAGTGTGCTTTGAGCACCTTTTAAAATTTCAACACGTTCTATTTGATTTGGGTTTATATTATTAAGATCAAATGAATTATTGATTTGCGATGGGTCAGCAACAGGAATGCCATCAATCAATATAAGTGTATTACCCGTTCCGGCTCCCCGCAGGTACACATCCTGGTTAGTGCCTAAAGGATTATTGGCGCCATTTACAAAAATGCCTGCCTGGTAATTTAAAATTTCTGTAAGCGATTTACCAATGTTTCTTTGCAAAGTAGCCTGGTCAATTACACTCACTACTTTACCTGTTTGCGATTGCTTTACTTCCGATTTGGTAGCAGTAACAACTACCTCGTCTAATGTTTTGCCTGTGGAATCTTGCTGCGCCTGCGCATAACTGCTGATGATTACAGCCGCCGCAATAAAAATTTTCTTTTTCATTTAATAGAAATTTTTTTGTGACTGCTTTCGAAATAAAAAAAGAAAGAAATATAAATGCCTTGCAGCTTTTACACTCCATGCCTTTCACCCGAAAGCTTTGAATGATTGTTAAATGAAACCGGCAGGTCTTCTGGCTTGAAGCACTCTTAAAAGCCTTCCCGTTATTGAAACAGTGGCGAAGAATTTAAGAATTTCCCGATCAGTCCGTCGCAACGGATAGTGGGTTTGCTTTTACAGCTACGGGGATAGCGCCGGATTTTCACCGGCTTCCCTTTTAATCCCGATGTTGAAACCGGGAACCAATTACAGCGGCAAATGTATGGGCAATAGTTTTGAAATTCAAAAAGTAATTTTTCTCAAAGTAAACCTCTCAGGTTTTAAAAACCTGGGAGGTTTCAGAGAACGAATTATTTATTATTAAAATTAAAAGAAATACCTGCATAATAGTTTCTACCTGGCGCTGCATTGTAATACCGGCCACCTGTTGCATTTATGTCATTGCCAAGGCTATACTTTTCATCAAAAATGTTTTCAACGCCGGTAAATATTTCTAAATTTATTTTCTTCGAAAGCGCACGCCTAACGCCCAGGCGTATCCCAAGTAAATTATATGAATTGGCATAGTCGGTATTGGCATCATTAAGCGCAATATGGTCACTATAAAAAAAAGTTGTGTTGGCATATATTCCGTCCCTGGTGTTCACGTCTATTCCCACAACGACAGTCTGAGGCGCTATTCCAGGCAACTGATTTCCTGAGTAATCATTTGTTAACTGTTTAAAGCTTTCATAATGGAAATTATTCCAGGTATCACTGAAGTGTATTTCAACGCGGTTAAAATAAAGTTGTTCATTATAAATTATTTTATAAGAAAGATAGGTTTCCAAACCATTTTGCTTTGCTGATCCTGCATTATCAAAGTAATCTGCACCTGCAGCATCACGCCGCTGAACGACTGCATTTTTCAGCTTGTAAAAAAAAGTATTGATATCAAAATAAAACCTGCTATTAAAAGCACTTCCACGCAAACCAAATTCATAATCTATGCCGCTTTCAGGTTGAAGCTGATCATTAAAAATATTAGTAGATGGTAAGACTTCGGATGTTGTGGGTGCGGAGAAACCTCTTGCAATGCTTGTGTAAATTGAAATAGTTTTATCCAGTTTTTTAAGTATGGCAAAGCGTGGAGTAATTTCATTATTAAAGCTTCTTTTTTTATCCACAGAAGGTACATTTGACAACCGCCTGAAATTGAGTGTAAGCCTGTTAATACTGGCTCCTGATGTAAATATCCAACCATTTTTTATTTCAGCGATTGCCTGTATAAATGCAAATCCCTGCGAGTTATAAATTTCATCATCGGTTTGTAATGAATCAGGCTGGCCATTCTTATTATTATAAATTCTTTGTGTATTAAAGCTTTGTTGAAATTCACTTCCGGCATGCAAAGTAAGTGTTGTGGCGTTAAATGTTTTATTGAATTGAAACACAGTCCGTCCACCAAAATGTGGCTCTGTAGTTCTTCCATAATTTCTAAAGGAGGGGTTGCGCATTTGCGAGTACGCCCCATATATAGATGTTGTATTTTTCCAATAAGTATTAATTTTTTGTTCTATGCTAAAGCCTGCCAAAAATGTTTTTTGATAGATAGCTGCTTTAGCTTCAGCAGCACTTGGATTAACACCTGCATGTGGGCGGGCTGATTTTGCGTCTATATCATATTCAGCTTTAGTAAGCGCTCCCGGTGTTTGATAATAAAGATCTCCATATAAAAAATGTCCCTGTATTTGTTGTGTTTCAGTTGATTTTACCAATGCATCCCAGGTTAATACTTCCCGCCGCATATTCGTATGATTTCTATATCCATCGGTGCTTTGGTGCTGGTAATTAATGATATTATTTCCATCATCTTTTCCTAAACGAATGTTAGCATTAATGTTATTTAACTTATAGCTCCCTATATTGTAATTGATGGTTGCACCGGGTATAAATTGATTGGCATCATCTCTTATTAATAATACTCCGCCGGTTCCTGCGCCATACAAGCTGCTGCCAGGACCTTTGATGATCTCTACCGATTGAATATTATAAAACCCTAACTGATTGAGATAAGAGTTGCCTCCCGGATCAGTGTAAGGAATACCATCGTAATAAACTTTTACATTCCTAACGCCAAAGGGTGAACGAAGTGTACTACCTCTTATGCTTAACCGATAACTTCCCGGTGAACGCTCTTCCATTCTTACACCCGGGTTTACATTAAGTGCCGGTAAAATACTTAGATTATTATAGCGATTAAGGTCAGCTTTGCTCACAAGACTTACCGCTGCAGGCACATCAATAAGCTGCCGGTTATTTTCAAAAGCTTTTACGATAACTTCCTTCAAGGCGACCGTATCGGTCAAAACCTTTTGAGCATTTGAGTAAGAGGCGAAAGAAACAAAAAGGCAAGTAGATAAAATAAATTTCATAAGTGTCATGCTAAGAAAAAACAAAGGTAGCTTCAAATAAATTTCTATCTTTCTCTAATGAAGCCGCATAAGCAACTCACACTTTTCGACACTACTATCATAATGGTGAGCTTTGTAATCGGTATGGGTATTTTTCGCACACCGGTAAATGTTGCCAAAGCGGTAAGCAGCCCGGCAATTTTCTTCGCAGCATGGATAGCAGGTGGCTTAATTGCTTTATGTGGTGCACTTACTTACGCTGAAATCGGAAGCCGCATGCCGGTGACCGGTGGCTATTATAAGGTGTTTTCTTACGCTTATCATCCTTCTATTGCCTTTGGGATCAATTGTATTATTTTGGTTTCAAATGCGGCTTCTCTCGCAGCCGTGGCATTGGTTGGCGGAGAATACATTACCGGCATCTTTGTTCCGCTTTCAAATGATGCTAACTGGAGAATTGTTCCCGCAAATGCCAATTATATTCAGACGGTACAAATTGCTATAGCCATCACGGCAATTGTAATTTTCTACGCGGTTAATTTATTAGGATTGAAAATGAGTGCACGCACGCAAAATGTGCTTACCATCATTAAAGTTTCAATGATAGTGCTTTTAATCAGTCCATTATTTTTTGCTGATAATTCAAGTTTGCACGTTATTTCTTCAGCATCAACGCAAAGTCCCGTGTTCACTGAATATCTTAAAGCTTTTGGGATTGGGCTTGTGGCCGTAAGCTTTAGCTATGGCGGCTATCAGCAAACGATAAATTTTGGGGAAGAAGTGAGTGATGCAAAGCGGACTGTACCAAAAGCCATCTTTTTGGGAATCATTGTTATCATTGTTTTATACCTGCTTATCAACTATGCCTATGTAAAAGTTATTGGGTTTGAAGAATTGAAAACCGCAAAAAATATTGCTGCAATTATGGCTTCAAAAGTCTTTGGTATAAATGCTGAACGTATTTTATCAGGCTTGCTTTTTTTAAGTGTAATGGGTTATGTAAATGTGTTGCTATTGAGCAATCCGAGGGTAATGGCTGCCATGAGCGATGATAATATTTTACCTGCTGCTTTTAGGAAAAGGCATGTAAGGACTGAAGTGCTCACCACGTCTTTAAGCGTGTTTTCAGCTATGTGCGTATTGATTGTTTTTTGGGCAAAACAATTTGATACAATTCTAAGCTTCACTATTTTTCTCGATTGCTTCGGTATGGTTTTTTCAGCCGGAAGCATCTTCATTATTCGCAAACGTACTGCTCATCTCAACGGTACCGGAATTTATAGCATGAAACTTTATCCTTTGTTGCCGATAATTTTTATAGCTGCTTATACATTTGTCGGGATAAGCATATTCGTTACCGACACAAAAATTTCATTAATAGCATTGGCAGTTTTGGCCGCATTTATTGCGATTTATTTTATAGCAGCTGCAATTGGTATAAGAAAGAAAATATAAACCACGAGAATCAATGAATGCAAAAACAATTTCACATATTTTAAATGAGTTAGGAGAGGATAGGGAAAATTATTACAATGCCATTGCGCCGCCTATTATACAGACCAGCAATTTTGCCTTTGCCAAAGTAGATGAAATGCGGAAGGCATTTGCTGATGAATATTCGACATTTCTTTACAGCCGAGGCCTTAATCCTACAGTTTCAATTTTATCAAAAAAATTAGCAGCGCTTGATGGTGCAGAAGACTGCCTTGTTTTTAATAGTGGTGCTGCAGCTATTTTTGCGGCCGTGCTTGCGAATGTAAAAGCAGGTAGTCATATTATCTCTGTGGCGAAGCCCTATACGTGGGCGCAAAAACTATTTAATGATATTTTGCCGCGTTTCAATGTAGCAACAATTTATGTTGATGGAAGAGAGGTAAAGAATTTTGAAAATGCAATTCAATCTAACACATCCATCATTTATTTGGAAACACCTAATAGCTGGAACTTTGATTTGCAGGATTTAAGAGCGATTGCAAAAATCGCAAAACAAAAAAACATCATTACTATTTGTGATAACAGCTATTGTACGCCGCTTTATCAAAGGCCAATTGAAATGGGAATTGATCTTGTATTACAAAGCGCTACAAAGTATATTGGCGGCCATAGTGATGTAGTTGCCGGTGTGCTTTGTGGCGATGCAAAAATGATTGAAAGAATTTTTAATAGTGAATTTATGACGATTGGCAGTGGTATATCACCTTTTAATGCATGGCTTTTATTGAGAGGATTGCGGACCTTACCATCAAGGCTTGAAAAAATTACTTCGACTACAAAAATTGTTATCAATTATTTGAAGCAGCATGAAAAAGTAGCCGAAGTTATTTTTCCATTTGATGAAGATTTCCCGCAATACAAATTAGCAAAACGGCAAATGCAAGGTGCCTGCGGATTATTTTCTTTCGTAGTGAAAGCCCAAACGATTGAAGAAATAGAAAAATTTTGCGAGAGTCTTAAACATATCCTTATGGCCGTAAGTTGGGGTGGTTATGAATCATTGATTATTCCGGGATGTGCTTCTATACAGGCTGGTGATTTTGATGTCAAGAATAAAGATCATAGGATGATGAGAATTTTTGTTGGGCTTGAAGATGCAGCATATATCATTGAAGATTTGGAAAGAGGGTTTGGAGAGATAAACATTTAGAGAGAGGTATTAAAAACACA
>JBBPZF010000550.1:0-3053 GCA_038199105.1 Chitinophagales bacterium
AAAAACATTATAAGTGTATTAAATGTCAGGGCAATTGCCGACTGAAAATCAGATTTCAGTCGTCATTCAAAATACTTTTACAAGAAACCTCCAAAAGCTAAAGTAGATTTTTCATTTATTTTAAAGCTTGCGGATTTTAGAATGGATTACATATTTTTCACGTTGGGGTTTTCACTGTATCACTATCCATCTGGTGTCTCAGCGGGTTTTCGGAACATAAAATTTGAGGGTAAAATTATTGCATTCGAAACCCCGATGTATAGCAAACTGCCATAAAGGAATATTTGCCCCGGAGCTATAAAGCCGCAGGGTTTCTTACAACTGCTTTTATATTGTGAGTCTGCGTTCGAAAAACCCTGCCGGGAAAGAAAGAAAATTATTAAAGCAACAATTATAAAGCATTGTGAATTCAAGCAAATAATTTATTGAGAGGCTGTCTTTTTTCAAATAAAGTGTTTACACCCTTTTTATATTCGAAACTCTTTTCTTATTTTGATGTTCCCATTCCTTTTAAAAACCTTAAGGCCTTCCTTCAAAAATTCCTGCACTAATAGTTTTTCATTTTAAAAACCCCAAAAATGGAATCACATTTTTTTGTAGATGTACATTGCCATCCCAATCGCTCAACTATCAATATTCCAGCAAAGCAAAAATTTTCTCCTAACAAATTAAAAAATAATCATCATGCCATTTTTTGATTTTCATCTTCATCCCGCATTGAAATGTCTATTTTCTGAAGAGGATGCTGCAAAGCATTCAAAAAAACTAAGCCCATGGGTACCGCTTGATAAAAGTAAAATACCTTTTTTGCTTAAGTGCTGCACCGAGTTTCCCTACATTCTCGAATCGCAGGGAAACCTTGCGCAGCTTGCTGCCAGCGACTGCAATCTTGTGTGCATAGCCTTATACATTCCTGAAAAAGATATGCTCACAGACAGCCTGATACAGAGCAGCACCAATGGCCCGCTAAGTATATATCTTCAAAAAGATAAGATCAATGCGATTATTAACGGTAACCCATACACGATATTAAGAAACGATGACTGGAAAACCCTTACCGATGCTAAGCAGTTTGGCATTACTAATAAAAAAGTAAAGCCGCTGAAAACACGAGGTGACTTTGACGAAAATGATAGCTCGACTATTCACGCAGTTTTTAGTGTAGAGGGTTGCCATACCCTTTCATCTGAACTTCAGAATTTTGATACAGATGCAATCATCGCCAACCTTGATGACCTTCGCAGCAATGTATCTCTGCTGTCAGTGAACCTTACACACATGGAGCAGTCGCCGCTTTGCAACCACGCATTTGGTATGCAGTTTCTTAGTAATGATGGCTTTAAACCAACAGGCGATAAAATTTCCGCTGATGGTATAAGGGTATTAAGACACTGCTATGAAAACAACATAATTATTGACATTAAACATTTGAGCCTGGGGTCGAGGCAACATTTGTATGAACTAAGAAAGATGCCTTCGTTTGCGGACATCAACCAACCAATAGTTTGTACACATGCGGGTTTCACCGGTATAAGCATGAAGAAAATCCCGGATTATGTATTTGCCCAGAGAGAATTTCCGGCGAAAGGCTACACAGTAGTATGGCAGGGCAAGCCCGTGAAATACGGAGACAACCCGCGGCCGAGCTTCAATGCATCAAGTATTAATTTATATGATGAAGATATTCTTGAAATACTAAACTCCCGCGGCATACTTGGTTTTAGCCTGGATAAGCGCATATTAGGTTACCAGCAATTTGAGCATGAAACAAATGGCAGGGACGATTTTCCGCTGGAAACCGAATACATATCTAACAAAGAAAGAACGATTTTCTACGGCACAGGCGAGGTAAAAATTAGTAAGGCATTTGGGGATATGAATGACCAGGTAATTCAATGGGATGAAATAGAAGAAGGCGGCGTGGTAGATCCTGCCATGAGCGAATACCATCTAAAACATTTTATGGCGCACGTGCTGCATGTGATAGTGGTAGCAGGAAAAAATAATTATGATGTGTCAGCCGCGTTAAACCAGGTTTGCATAGGCAGCGACTATGATGGGTTGATAAACCCCGTATGGTTCTGTGAAACGGCTAACAGCCTCGAACATTTTAAGTCGTTGTTTGAAGACAATTTTATTTCGTTTGCCGAACAGTCAAATGTTGCCTTGCCCGACGGCTTTGACGTAAAAGTATTTTCAAAGAAACTTTTCTTTGAGAATGGAAGAGATTTTGTGTTAGGAAGGCTTGATATACTAAACAGTTAATTTCAGAAAATAACCGCAGAAAAAAATAAGCCGGATAGCTCATTAGTAAGAACAGCTGAGGGAAGTACTCAACCGTGCCCACCAGCAATCTGCCAGTCTATTTAAAAATAATGAACGCAGTCATTAGTAATCTTCTTATCTGGTCTGAAGTATGGGCTTTGGCCATTCCTTTATGTTTTATATTTCCTATCAGGAAGCAAAAATATTTTCTGAAGCCGGTTTGTTACTATATAATAATAGCGCTGTTATTAAATCTTATTGCCAACCTTATTTCAAATCAAAAAGCGATTGGTATACCACTTCCATGGCATAGCAATACCATAATTTATAACCTGCATTCATTTATAAGATTTGCCTGCTTTGCAAGTTTTTTATTTTACTTAAACAAAAGTATCATGTATATATAAAGAAGATGATTCCATACCTGTATGCATTAATATTATTGTTGAACTTTACTATTTTCAGCAAGTCTTTTACTTCCCTGCATATTAATAGCAATTTAATTACAGCAGAGTCTTACCTGCTACTGCTTTACTGTTTGGTATATTATTTATCAAAATTAAAAGACGCAGGCATTGTATTCAAAAGTGAGCCGGATTTTTGGATTGTTACCGGTCTTGCGATTTATGTAGTAATTAATTTTTTTGTTTAGAATAAAGCGGATAGGTCGTGATGAAGTGAAAAATACTTGTTTTAAACTAATATTTTTAGTATATTTAACTAAAAATATTAGTCATGTTTACAGGAATGAGTTTATTAGAATTCACAAAACGGTTTCAGACCGATGC
>JBBPZF010000551.1:0-2290 GCA_038199105.1 Chitinophagales bacterium
AAAAACGATAAAAAGATTACTTAGAAAGCCTCTCTCTAAAAAGAGAGCTTTATCAATTAAATTTATCCCCTCTAATCAAAAATGTGCAATTAAAAATACTTAAGATCAGAAAGAAAGACATTTGTTAACTTATTGATTAATAGATAATTATACATGGTTTTCATCCGGCATGTTTCCTTTTTAAAGTCAGTTTTCTTATATACTATTTCCGCTTTTGGAGGACCACAGGGACACTTCGGAATGATGATTAAGACATTTGTAGAAAGGCGCAAGGACGTTACCAAAGCAGAATTAATGGAGTACCTCTCCTTCTGTCAACTGTTGCCAGGCGCTACGTCTACCCAAACACTTACATTAATTGGTTATAAGCGGGGCGGGGTGCCCTTAGCCATACTTACATTACTTATTTGGATATTACCTGCAAGTATTTTAATGACTTGTTTTTCTTTTTTGGTACATTATATTAATATATATCATGTCGACCTGCACATTTTCAAATATGTGCAACCTATGGCGGTTGGGTTCATCGCCTTTGCCGCCTATAAGATGTACAAAATTTCGATTAAAAGCACCATAACATTTATTATAATGACGGTTGCTATTTTTACGACCTATCTACTTTTTAAAACTCCTTGGGTATTCCCTATTTTAATTATTCTCGGTGGTGTAATAACTAATTTCAGTGACAAACGGATTCCTGAAAAAAAATCGGTGCAGCCTAAAAAAATTAAATGGACCAATATATGGCTATTTGTCGTCATGTTTCTTTTAGTTGGATTTCTCAGTGAAACGGCCAGGAAAAACAATTGGGAAAATAGAAGGGCTTATAATCTTACAGAGAATATGTATCGGTTTGGAAGTCTTGTATTTGGAGGCGGCGACGTGCTAATGCCGATGATGTATGAGCAATATGTAGTTAGGGATAAAACCAAAGCAATGTCAAAAGAACAATTTCTCACGGGTTGGGGAATTGTAAGAGCGATTCCCGGTCCTGTATTTTCCGTAGCTGCATATACGGGAGGCATGGTGCTGAGGGGTGAGGGCAAAAAAATGCAACTAATAGGATGTATTATAGGATGCATTTGTATTTTTCTACCTAGCGCCTTATTAGTTCTGTTCTTTTACCCGATATGGCACAATCTGAAAAAATATGTAGTCATATTTCGCGCTTTGGAGGGTATTAATGCTGTTGTGGTAGGAATAATGTGGGCTGCATTTCTGTATTTACTTAAAGATATTACAATCACAGATTTTAATACCTTAAGCGTCTTAAATATCCTTGTAATTGTGGCGACATTTTGCTTTTTGTCGTTTACGAGATTAAGATCACCAATTATTGTTTTTTGCTGCCTTTTTCTTGGAATTATTTTTTAATCATTGATAATATTGCTGGCTCTCGATTTCTTCTCGTGCTATATCTGGTAAAAGAAATCGTATAGATTTTTTTTCTGCTACCAACTTCCGAATATAAGTACTTGAAATTTCGAGTAATGGAGCATGAAGAAAATGTATATTATATATAGGTTTTTCTTTCTTTTCGTATCCAAACCTTTCATAAACAAATATTTCATAATTATTTATAAGTACTTGATAATTTTTCCATTTTTTAATATTGCTGAAGCTATCGCCACCCATAATTATAGAAAAGACATGTTTGGGATATTTTTCTCTTAGGTATATTAATGTATCAATTGTATAAGACGGCCTTGGGAGTTTGAACTCTACACTTGACGATTTTAGTTTGACCTCTCCTTCTAAACATAGGTCTATAAGGTGTTTACGATGATGCTCACTTAAAAGTGAATTTGATTTCTTCAAAGGATTCTGAGGAGATACGACAAACCAGACTTGGCCAAGGTTAGCATTATTCAAAATATAATTAGCTATTATTAGATGCCCATTGTGTATAGGGTTAAAAGAACCAAAATACAACCCAATTTTCACTACGTATTAAAATTTAAAGGTGTTATATAATCTCTACGTTGATTTTTTCGGCTTCGTCGAGACGAAGGCTTAAAGAATAGCCGGAAACTAAAACATAAATAGGATCTCCCCAAGGAGCTTTTTTCCATACTGTCAGCTCTTCTTCAGGCAAACAACCCATTTCCATTAATTTCAGGATAATTTCGTCATTTTCAAAAGACTTTATTTTAACCTTTGTACCGGTCTTAATCGTCGATAATTTCATTATGTGAAAGAATTGAAGTAAATGTAAGACTTGGGTTTTTAAAACTATTCCGAATTAAGAAATTATAAATTGCCTTCAGTTTCATTTAAAAATAATGGGGTA
>JBBPZF010000552.1:0-4538 GCA_038199105.1 Chitinophagales bacterium
ACTATGAAAAGTGCGTTGCAGTCTTGCGCCCCATTGGGTTGAATTCAGATTACTATTAAACTGTTGGGTTTTTTGCCGGGTGTCCAGTTGGAGATCAGTAATAATTGACCAGACTTTTTTGTAATACACCGTTGCATTTAAGTTAAGAGAATTAGTATTGTAATGAATCTTTGTATCGTTTTGTGAAGTAGTATTCGAGTTATAACTAAACTGGTCACTTATTGAAAAATCGTATTTCTTTTCCTTTGATTTATAAAGTTGTAAATAACTACCGGGAGAAATTGTTTTTGAAAAACTTTTTTGGTTATTTATAATATCAGCGTACTTATTATAGCTGATACGCGGGCCAATATAGACCCGCAAATCAATCTTTTTCAATTTAAAACCAACGCCCCCATTGAAGTTTAGTGATATGTTGCCATTAGTGTTTATCGGCTGCGTAACGGTTTTACCAGAGTCAACATTAATAATGCGGTTGTTAGTAATTTCATTACTTGTTGATCTTATATAAACAGACTGATACATCTGGAAATCCTTTAAGAAATTATAACTGCTATGTGATACGCTGAACGAATTGGTAAACGATGGCTTCAGGTTAGGGTTTCCGATGTATTGGTTAAAATAATCATTGTTGTTTCTTAACGGCTGAAGCTGGTTAATAGATGGTTGTGAGGTATTACCGGAATAATAAAACCTGAGATTGTGATTAGGCTTATAGGTATAAGTAAGATTTGCAGACGGGTAAAAATTCACATAGTTACGCGCATAATTCTGGTCAAAAGTGATGTCTTTCAAATTAAAATTTGTAAAGCCAAAACCAGATCCGATATTTATTTTCCATTTTTTGTTGGCAAAGTTTAACCTGGTGGATGGTATGTTTTGAATTATATTTTGCCTAAACTGGTTAGATAAAGAATCCACAACGGTTTCATACTTATCTGACACGGGACTGTAATTATAAGTCAACTGGTTATTAGTGCCATAATTATAAGCAAGCTGATAGGCCAGCTCCAATGAATATTCTTTAGCTAACGGTTCTGTATAAACGATTTTTACTGAAAGGTTTGAAGTTGCGGTATTGTAGTCCTTCATCTGGTCAAGGTTTTGGCTGCTCGCCGGATCACCATTAAAGTATGACTGGTTATAAGACTTTAAAAAATTGTTACCCGCATCATTTAATACATTCCAGTTTCCTGAGAAAGTTAATGTCCGCCTGCTTTTGTGAAATTTATGCCTGAAAATTAAATCTCCTGATACAGCGCTTTTATCATTTTTTGTTTGCAGGTTTCTTGAGCTTGTATTTTTTAAAGTTCCTGTATTGCCGGTACTTACAGAGTTTAGCTGGCTTCCGCTTTCTGTGTGATAGAAATTTGTATTGGCTGTTATTTTCAATGAATTTGCTGAATCAATTTTCACATCCAATATTCCTTTGATTTTGAAATTATGCCTGTTCACATCGCTTACTTCATTTGAATTTGTATTTAAAACGGAATCTCCAACTTGTGCCTGCGTAAAAGTTTGCCTGTTGTTCGTGTATTGCTGGCTGTTATATTTAGGCGAAAGGTTAATGTTATACTTATCATTCCATTTATTGCTGTACTGTAATCCGGCATTTACATTGGTGATAAAGCCATTTTGCGGATCAACATAAGCCTCGTCATCATTGTTCCCTGTCCATTGAAAATTAACGTTGCCATCGTCATCCAGGTTTGCACTAAAGTTATCATCACCTCCGCCGTATTTTCGTTCATCCTGCCAGCTAAGCCCATCCTGGCCTGTATTGCCGCTTAGCAGGAAGGCCGATAGTTTCCTTTTTCCTTTAAAAGAACTGAACAGCAAATTTTCATTATACCGGTTTTCATCATTTTGTTTTGTACCACCTGCTACATCTGCTTTTCCAAAATATCCATGTTTACTATTGTCTTTTAATTTAAGGTTAATTGTCTTTTGTGTTTGGCCGTCATCTATTCCAGTAAACTCTGACTGGTCACTTTTTTTGTCGAATACCTGCACTTCCTTTACAGCATCGGCTCTTAAATTTTTTACGGCCATTCCGGGGTCATCACCAAAAAATTCTTCACCATCCACCAAAACCTTTTGTACCGTTTCTCCCATGGCTGTTATTTTACCGTCCTTATCTACCTGTATGCCTGGCAATTTTTTTAATAATTCTCCAACGTTGGCGTTAGCGCTTACTTTAAAACTATCAGCAGTATAAACGGTAGTATCGCCTTTCATGCGAAATCCTGAGCCCGACTTTATAATTACTTCCTGCAATAATTTACTTTTTGAAATAAGATGCAATTGCGCAAGGTCTTTGTCGCCGGCGACTTCTATGTTGTCCAGCAAGTCAGCAAAGTAGGGATGCGTGGTCATTAGAATATATTTCCCCGGATGAACATCTTTTAAAACAAAGTTTCCGCTGGCATCAGTTCTGGTAAATTTATAGAGAAAAGAATCTACGGGTGTCAACAATGCTATTACTGCATTTTTTACAGGTTTCTTTTCATTGTCATCATTTGTAGAACCTGTAATTTTTGCCAGTTGCGCATGTGCAGATGCAGAAAGAAAGACACCGGCTATGAAAAGGGTCAAGAGTTTTTTCATAAACAAATTTTAGTTTTGGGGCGGCGGGTAATAAGATTCAAAAGTGATTAAATTAATTGTCTTAACTTATATGTTAATCTTAATTTTAAGTTAACAAATGTGCTCCATTGAAATTTTAATCTAATATCAATTTATATAAATGGCAATAAAAAATAGACAATCGGAGAATACTGCTCAGTCAAAATACGAAGAAGCAAATTTTGTAGATAGTACAAAACCCGTTTGGAATTATTCATTATTTTCTGACGAAGACCTTGAAAACTTTAGAAACGGGACGCATTATAGCCTGTATAAAAAATTCGGATCTCATCCCATGAATGTGCTTGACAGTGATGGTTATTATTTTGCCGTGTGGGCGCCAAATGCAACGTCGGTAACTGTTGTAGGAGATTTTAATGATTGGGACATCAATGCGCATCCCTTATTTGTACGCCTGGAAAAATCAGGTATTTGGGAAGGTTTTATACCCGATGTGCCGGAGTATGCAAGCTATAAATATTACATAGATGGCTATGAAGGTGCAAAGCTTTTTAAAGGCGATCCTTATGCGAACCATTGGGAACTGCGGCCCGGCACAGCATCAAAAACAATTGACATGCAGCATGAATGGAAGGACAATAGCTGGATGAAAAAACGAGGTAAAAAAAATGCACTTGATGCTCCATGGAGCGTATATGAAGTGCATCTTGCAAGTTGGATGCGTCCTTATCCTTACACCGAGGATTCGTTAAATTCTTATGCAGAAACAACAAAACTTCTTGTGCCTTACTTAAAGAAGATGGGCTTTACGCATGTGGAGTTTATGCCCGTGATGGAGTTTCCTTTTGATGGAAGCTGGGGCTACCAGGGCGCGGGCTATTTTGCTGCTACCTCACGGTTTGGCATACCCGAAGATTTTATGGAGATGGTTGAAGCGTTGCACAACGAGGGCATTGGCGTAATACTCGACTGGGTACCTTCCCATTTTCCGTATGATGCACATGGCTTGTACATGTTTGATGGTACACATACCTATGAATACGCAGACATGCGCAAAGGCTTTCATCCCGACTGGAACTCTTACATCTTTAATTATAAGCGCGGAGAAGTGCGGTCTTTTCTTATCAGCAGTGCAAGATTTTGGTTTGATAAATTTCATATTGATGGCATTCGTGTTGATGCTGTAAGCTCTATGCTGCGATTGGACTATTCAAGAGACGAAGGTGAGTGGGAACCAAATGAATTTGGCGGCAATGGAAACCTGGAAGCGATTTCGTTTATAAAAAATCTAAACGAAATGGTATATCGTGATTTTCCGGATGTACAAATGATAGCTGAAGAATCAACCGACTGGCCGCAAATTACCGGCCTTACCGTAAATGATGGTCTTGGCTTTGGCATGAAATGGATGATGGGATGGATGCACGATACGATTGATTATTTCAAATTCGATCCGCTATACAGAAAAGACGCCCAGGATAAATTTACGTTTAGCATGGCGTATTTTTATGATGAGAATTTTATGCTGCCATTAAGCCACGATGAGGTGGTGCATGGCAAGTCGCCGATGATATATAAAATGCCCGGAGATAGCTGGCAACAATTTGCGAATCTCAGGTTGTTATATACCTACATGTACACGCATCCCGGCGGCAAGTTACTTTTTATGGGAAATGAATTTGCACAAACTTCCGAGTGGAACTATCATGCCGAGCTTGATTGGTACTTACTGCAACACGAGCCTCATCAAAAAATGCAGGATTGTGTAGCGGCCCTTAATCATTTATATACATCAGAGCCTGCCTTGTACGAGTTGCAGTTTGATCCAGGTGGGTTTGAGTGGATTGATCTTAATCATCGGGACGAGTGTGTCATGGTGTATATGCGTAAAGGACTGAAAGCAAAAGACAATGTTTTAGTTGTATTTAACATGACGCCGGTGCCAAGAGAAA
>JBBPZF010000553.1:0-2502 GCA_038199105.1 Chitinophagales bacterium
AAATTATTGCAATATATTATGCAACCGCTCGATAAAAATCAAATCCCGACGGGATTTTTGGAAGAATATGGCTGCCTATGTTGCCTATGGCAACTTTCAACGGAACACTTACTGATAGTAACCGAAAATTACAAAAAGCCATTTTAAAATCTATCATATTAAAACAATCTTTATGAAAAAAACAATTATTTCAATCCTTATTATTTCTCTCTTTTCTTTTGCAAAATGCAGCAAAGAAAAAATGGATAGCAATGGCCTACCACCCGCAACGCAGGAGGGTAAAAACACTTTAGGTTTTTTATTAAATGGACAACCATGGACACCGCAAGGATTCAATGGGACAGCGAATCTCAGTTTGAATTATGACCCTACATTTTCAGGCGGGGTGTTTAACCTTAGTGGTTATAAAATATTAAATTCCTCGGGAGCGAGGCAAAGAATAACAATGTATGGAGATTCAATACAAAATGCCCAAAGGATAATCCTTCCTAATCAGAATAAATTTGGAGCAATTTTTAGAAATGACATTTCGGGTTGTGATTATGATATCGCTGACACCAGTGTAAAAATAGTAGAGGGGTATTTCGACATTAAAAAATTGGATAAAAATAATAACATTTTTGCCGGTGAGTTTGAAATCAAATTTAAAAAGGATGGATGTGAAGATGTTCAAATTTCGCAAGGCCGATTTGATATGAAATACTAAATTATTTAAATCTTAAAAACAAATAAAATGAAACAATTTACCAAATATATCATTCCATTACTTTTCAGTGCATGTATTATTGCACCTTTAACCTCAAAATCTCAAGTAGATACCAGTACCACTCAAAAATTATTACAATATATCATGCAGCCAGTGGATAAAAACCAAATTCCAACTGGGTTTTAGGAAGAATATGGCTGCCCCATGTTGCCTATGGCAACTTTCAATGGAACACTTACTGATAGCAACAGGATAGATATGCACCTTTGGCGCACCCTTTATTTGCAAATGCAAACCGGATGGACCAAAACTACTTCAAACCCATTACCAACGATCATTTCAGTTAATACAACTATTAAGCAAAATGTTGGCAGCACTTTGCCAATACCCATCCCTATAATTATAGCACAATACAATACCGTAAAAAGTAATGCTTTTTCGAGTAACCTGCTGTCATATAATAGTACTGCGAAGCAAGTGAGTGATGTGCCTGGTAGGCCCCAAAGCCCTTATAATACAAATAACTTATTTGCAGCATGCCCAAATAAAAAACAAACCTTAACCGGAAGTGAAACCTTTATCATTAAATCAAATCTTATCTGGAACAATACTACTAACACTATCAGCCAAATACAAATTGATTTCGCCGATGGACAGGGATTTAAAACTGTGACCATTGGTACGCCTCTAAGCATAAGCTATACAGATACAGGTTATAAACGCTGGACAATCAAAACTATATTGAGCGATAATTCAGTATTGCAATGCTTTAACGAATTTTATGTGATCGCTACACCAAATGTGACAAGTATTTATCAAACTCCACAGAGTGTTATTCCGGCCTGGGGTTTTGTCAATCCTGTTGCAGGCGTGCATAGCGGCGCAACAGTGTGGGTAAACTATAGCAACAGGAGCCGAACAAATACACTTCGCAAACCACTGATTATTGTAGAAGGATATGATGTAAGTACAATAGCGCTCAACTTGCAAACTAATTACAATTCAAGAGATTTTATTGATGCATTAGATGATGCAAATAGCCCCACTTGGAATTTCAATTCACAACTCGATGATATTGCAGGATACGATTTAGTATTCGTAGATTTCAATGATGGTGCTGATGGCATTATAAGAAATGCAGCAATCGTACAAGATGTAATTAACAGGGTAAACGCCAACAAAGTTTTAGATAACCGGTTTGGCAATATACGGCAGCAAAATGTGGTGATGGGCCTTAGCATGGGAGGGCTTTGCGCAAGATATGCTTTGGCAAATATGACTAAAAATTATTCAGGTACGCCCACCGAAACAAGATTGCTTATTACCCACGACAGCCCCCATCACGGCGCCAATATTCCTCTTGGCTTACAGTATATGATACGCATGTTAGGCGGAGTTCAATTGTTTGGTTATAATGTATATGACATTTACCCTGATTACAATGATGCTATTGGCTTACTTAATGCTCCTGCCACACAAGATCTGTTGCTGTATAGGTCAACAACACCTAACGCTTTTGTAAATAATACTTTTTTAGATGGGGCTTATAGAACAATGATAACCTTTGGAACAACCGGCCCGCAACCTACCTATCGCTTTATTGCAACAAGCCTTGGCAATGAATGTGCACATCCTTTATTTAGCCCTGGTAAGACATTTGTAATCTTGGGTTCAGGTGTAAGCGCAGGTATTGATGCAATATTTTTATTTTTTAGGGTTCCTGTCTTATGCTATAGATTAGCCGCTCAGGTAGAGGCCTATGCTTTACCTAATACCGGCTTGACCAATAAAATTGC
>JBBPZF010000554.1:0-10644 GCA_038199105.1 Chitinophagales bacterium
ATAGAAGAAACCTAACGTTGCCGAGTATCCCATATTATAATATTGAAAAGCCTGCTTATAAATATAAAGCACAGCCGAAAGTGTTGTATTCAATGGGCCGCCGCCCGTCATTATGTAGGGCTCGATAAATAAATTGAAACCGCCAATAGTTGATAAGATCACTACCATAAAAATGGTCGGATTGATCATTGGCAAAGTGATGTGATAAAATTGCTGCCAGCGTGTTGCGCCTTCCATCTTCGCTGCTTCATAATATTGCGGAGGTACAGTCTGCAACCCCACTAAAAAAAGAATTACGTATAATCCTACATTCTTCCATGTTGCCATCACGGCAATCGAATAGATGGCAATATCCGGATTTACCAGCCAGCCAACTTTTCCCAAGCCTAATGAAAGAAACATGCGGTTGATAAGGCCGAAATCAAATCCTAAAAGTTGCTGCCATAGAATTGTAACTACTACCCCGGATACAATTACCGGCATAAAAAACGATGCCCTGAAAAAAGAAGCGGCTCTTATCTTTTGATTGAGCAGGTAAGCAAGAAATAAAGAAACAACGAGTTGCAACGGAATATGAAGCAAGAGGAACTTCAGCGTATTTACAATCGCTTTCCAAAATAACCTGTCATGAAAAAGACGATAATAATTTCCCGTACCAATAAATTTCATGGGGGCAATAATGTTCCATTTCTGAAAGGTAAGATACAGGCAGAAAAAGACAGGAAATAACACAAACACTATAACAAATACGAGGTAAGGCGATACAAGCAAATAAGGCAAAAGCATTTTCTTTTGAAACCTTCTTTTTTTTGTATGTGCAATCGGTACATTCATACTTGTTATTGAGAGTTTTTATTTTGGTTACCCTTGATTCTATTTCTTTTTGTTTTTTAAAATTTCTTGTTGCAACTTTTCAATTCTGAAACAAGCCGTTTCAGTTTTAATTCTGAACAAGCTGTATTAACCCTTGTTCGCGGAATTAATTCCAGAACATTTCTTAGCGGCTGTGTAAATAGATCTTAATTTATTGTATTGTGATGAATTAAACCTTAGAAGAAAAAACAATGCACGAATGAATTCACCTTATTACCTTATCGGGTTACAAATGTTTAACTTAATAAGGTAATAAAGTCAAAAATTTAAGTACACCAATTTCTTCTATACAACTAAGCCGCCGAGTTCTTGAGCTCGCTCAATTTCCTTTCAAGATATGCGATTTCCTTTTTTTCTTTGGTAGTTTTTATTATTCCTTCATTGCGGCTGGCTTCATATTGTTGCAATTGGTTCTCTATTTGTAAATCATAAACTTCGATACGCTGCTTATAAGTCTTGCACAGTTCATAGTTCTGTTCTAAAATGAACAGGTGTTCATTGCGCCAATTTCCCTGTAATGATTTTTGTATGGTATCACGATTAGCTTTTACCCGACGATTTATTAATGGTAGAAAGTTAGCCGCATGTTCATCTCCAGGTAAATACTTCTTAATAATCCGCAACTATGTAATTTTTGTATCCACATAGTATCACCTTCATCTGTTTTTCTGCCGGTCACATTTTTTACATGCCTTGAATTAACGAGTAGCTACCGTTTCAATAAGGCAGGCTTTCAGCTATAAAATAATGGTTTCCAAAATGGCAGGTCATCGTGTCAAATTTTTTACACGTTCTATATCTCTGCCTACCGGTACGGCAACTTCATGTTCCGTATCTCCGATGTCTATACCTGCTGCATGCGGATTAACTAATAACATCGCTACAATGTCTTTTTGCTTCTCTGTTTTTTCGCCTTCTTTTTAGTAAATTTTTTATTTTTTTTTTTTTAAAAAAATAAAGCTCTTTGCCTGGCAGCTTCACAAAAGTTAATCTTCTATCGAAACCTCTAACGGTTAATTTGAAACTTAAAAAGCTGACAGAACCAGGCTACTAATTGAAATTAAATTTCGATGAAAAAAATGGTCTCACTGCAAAGAGCTTTTTGATTATATCGGAAAGCTATTATTTACATTTGTTTTTAGCGAAACATCGGCGCGCCTATGGAGGGACTTCTAAGGTTTCCCAAAAAATAAATTAAAAGACTGTTTGGATAGTCTTTAAAACGATAGCTAAAAAAACTTTTTCCGGCACATTAAAATTTTAATAGCCTAAAAAAATAAAGTAATCTTTTGCTTCAACTTGTCGAAATACAAGACAGCTTCTTTGGCAGGATTTATGTAATATTCACAGCAAAAAATAATTATTATGAAAAAAATATTTAGTGGCTTCTTAGTTATAACGGCTGCTTTTTTTATTACGAGTTGCTCATCCACAAAAAATGCAACTGACCTGAAAGCCAAAACCGGCAATCTCGACGGAACATGGACAATATCAAATATTGCTGTAGATGTGCCTTCTACTTTTAAGGTGACCGACGTATTTGACGAAGCTCCTTACCAGGATTTCCAGGGAAGTACATGGAATCTTGTCCGCAATGGAAAAGGCTCTTTTACATTAACTAATGGAACCAAAGAAGATATTTATTGGAGCATAAATGGTAAAGGTGAAAATGCAGAATTCCAATTCAAAAAATTAAATGGTATGAAAGCCAAAAATGTAGACGATGGTTATCGTCTCCAATTGCAAAATATAGCCAGCAATAGTTTTGTAGCCAGGTCACCAATTGATCTAGGCAACGGCAACACCGGTTATATCAACTATACTTTTACAAAATAATTTTTAAAATACTTTTTTTTAAACGGCCTGTTTATCGCAGGCCGTTTTCTTTATAAAAAATTCCAATGCCTTTTGGCTAAAGGCAATCAAATCTTGTATTTATTTCACGACCTCAAGGACGCGGCAATTATGTTCTTAATTTATTTATCCATTCTCATTAATAAATAGTTTATCCATTTAATACTTTCATTTTTCTACCTTCCTGATATTATCTTGCAGAAAAATTTTTCATGCAAAAAGCAGGGATTTTAGGTGGTGGACAATTGGGGCGAATGTTATTACAAGCTGCAGCAAATTACCCGGTAGAAACATTTGTTCTCGAGAATGATGCAGAATGCCCTGCAGCACATCTTTGCAGTCACTTTGTACAAGGCGATATTACCAATTTTGATGATGTTTATAATTTCGGGAAGCACCTTGATGCCATTACGATTGAAATAGAATCCGTAAACGTAGAGGCTTTGCAGAAGCTTGAAGAAGAAGGTGTGAAAATTTTTCCAAAGCCTGCGGCGCTATCAATTGTAAAAAATAAAATTCTGCAAAAACAGTTTTATGCAGATAATCAAATCCCTACCTCAGCTTTCATCATTACAAATAATAAAGAGGAACTAAAGAATAATGTTTCTTTTTTACCCGCCGTTCACAAAGTTGCTATAGGTGGCTACGATGGACGGGGCGTAGTTATTCTGAGAAGAAAAGAAGACATAGATAATGGCTTTGACAAACCCGCGATACTCGAAAAAAAAGTTGACATCAAAAAAGAGATTGCAATAATTGTAGGCATAAGCGAGTCTGGCGACGTTGCCATTTATCCTGCTGTTGATATGATTTTTAATAAGGACTTTAATTTATTAGAATACCAGCTTAGCCCCGCGCAACTCGATCAGCAAATATTATGGAAGGCAGAAGCGATCGCACTAACGGTTGCTAAAAATTTTAAGAGCGCTGGTATCTTCGCGATTGAAATGTTCCTGGACACTGCCAACAATGTATTGGTAAATGAAACAGCGCCGCGGGTGCATAACAGCGGGCACCATACTATAGAAAGTAATTACTCTTCGCAGTTTGATATGCTCTGGCGTATTATGCTTGGTTATCCTTTGGGCAATACCGATCACATAATACCCGGGGCAATCGTAAACCTGATTGGAGAGGAAAATCATACCGGCAAAGTAAAATATGAAGGGCTGGAAAAAGTGTTGGCAATAGATAATGTATTTGTACATATTTATGGCAAGAAAGAAACACGGCCTGGCCGCAAGATGGGGCATGTAACCATCCTGAGTAATGAGCGACAGGAATTGTTGCACACCTCAAACAAAATCAAAAGCATGTTGAAAGTAATTTCAGAATAAAATTTGATGCAAAGGTTTTTATAAACTTTAGCGTCTTATAAACCAATACAAAAAATCAGAAATCGCCATAATGAAATTGAAGCATCGGAAACTCCTGTCAGGAATTCTCTTTTTATTTATACTATCATCCTGCAGCAGCAAATCTGAGGATACGTCATCTGCCGGAAAAAAAGATAATAATCAACGACCTGCAAATCCTTCGTTATCCGTAGAAGGATATTTAGTGCAGGCTTCAGTTTTAAACTCCACCATAGAAGTTGCAGGCACCTTGTTGCCATTTGAAGAAACTGAAATTCATCCCGAAGTTCCTAGAAAAATTGTTTCGCTCTCCATTAAAGAAGGGGCGATAGTTCAACGCGGCACTTTGCTCGCAAAGCTCTTTGATGGCGACTTGCAGGCACAGCTACATAAACTGAATGTGCAATTGCAAATAGCAAATAAAACACAAGACCGGCAGGAGCAGTTATTAAAGATTGGCGGCATCAGCCAGCAGGATTATGACCTAAGCCTTTTGAATGTAAGTACTATAAAAGCAGACATGCAGGTGTTACAGGCCGACATTTCTAAAACCGTTATCAGGGCTCCGTTCTTTGGTAAAGTAGGTTTTAAAAATATAAGCATTGGTGCTTATGTTACTCCTGCTACTGTGGTTACTACCATTCGCCAAATAAGTAACCTTAAGCTTGAGTTTGCCGTTCCGGAAAAATATACTCCCAAAATTGTGATCGGCAACGTAATTAATTTTACCACTGAAGCATCCAACAAAAAATATAGCGCAAAAATTGTAGCGACTGAATCTGGAATTACAGAAGAAAACCGCAGCCTGAAGGTGCATGCCATTGTTGAAAACGTTGATAAAAATATAACTGCCGGATCTTTTGCGACAGTAAACTTTAATATGGGTGATAATAACAATGCAATTATGATACCCACACAGGCTATTATTCCGGAGGCAAGAGATAAAAAAGTTGTTGTTTTAAACAATGGCGTTGCAAAATTTAACGTCGTAAAGACCGGCGAGCGTGACTCAGCAAATGTGGAGATTCTGAATGGCCTTTCTATTGGCGATACGGTAATTACCACAGGCCTCTTAAACATAAAGCCGGGAAGTAAAATCAGTATTTCAACTTTAAAAAAATAATTATTGAATATATCTCACACCAGCTTACGCCGTCCCGTATTCGCCATTGTGATGAACCTGGTGATTGTACTGTTTGGCGTTATTGGTTTTAAATTTCTTGGTGTAAGGGATTATCCCGCTATTGATCCCCCCAATATTTCTGTACGAACTTCTTATTCCGGCGCTAACGCTGATATTATTGAATCGGAAATAACAGAGCCGTTGGAAAAAGCTATCAATGGTATTGCAGGTGTAAAAAATATTACCTCTTCAAGCAGCCAGGGAAACAGCAGCATCAATGTAGAATTTGATTTGGGTGTTGATCTTGAAACTGCGGCTAACGATGTACGTGATAAAGTATCGCAGGCCACAAGGCAACTTCCGCAGGATATAGATGCGCCGCCTGTTATTTCTAAAGCAGATGCAAGTGCCCAACCTATTATAGCCAGTACCGTACAAAGCACCACCCGCAATCTTTTGCAGGTAACGGAATACGCCGAAAATAATATTGTAGAGCGATTGCAAACCATACCGGGTGTAAGCTCCATATCTGTCTGGGGAGAAAAAAGATATGCAATGCGGCTGTGGTTTAAGCCGGATAAATTAAATGCTTACGGCCTTACCACTGATGATATACAACAGGCATTGCTTACGCAAAATGTTGAGCTTCCTGCAGGAAAAATTTATGGAAATACTACAGAACTTTCTGTGCGCACTTTTGGAAAATTGAATACGGAAGAACAATTCAGCGACCTTGTCATAAAAAATATTAATGGGGTAAATGTAAGACTAAGCAATGTTGCAGATGTGGTATTAGGGCCTGAAAATGCGGAATCAGGTTTGAAAGAAAGTGGTACGCCAATGATCATGCTTGCATTGGTACCACAGCCGGGAGCAAACTATGTTTCTATTTCAAATGAATATTATAAAAGGTTAGCCAGTATAAAAAAAGATCTTCCGCCGGATATGAAGCTCGATGTTGGAATGGATCAAACTGTGTTTATTAAAAGGTCTATTTCAGAAGTAAAAGAAACACTTTTCATTGCTCTTGGCCTCGTGATTCTTATCATTTATTTATTTTTTCGTGATTGGATAATTGCATTGCGCCCGCTGCTTGATATCCCGGTTTCTTTAATAGGCGCATTTTTTATTATGTACCTGGCGGGCTTTACGATAAATGTACTAACGTTACTTGCGATAGTATTGGCGACGGGGCTTGTTGTAGATGACGGAATAGTGGTTACTGAAAATATTTTTAAAAAGATCGAGGCGGGAATGGATAAATATAAGGCCGCAAGAGAAGGCTCACAAGAAATTTACTTCGCTGTTATTTCTACTTCTATCACGCTAGCGATCGTTTTTCTGCCCATTATATTTTTAGAAGGTTTTGTGGGAAGACTTTTTCGCGAATTTGGAATTGTAGTTGCGGGAGCAGTGCTTATTTCTGCATTTGTCTCTCTTACGTTAACACCTGTTCTTAATGTAAAGTTGACCCGTAATAAGATAGGGCACTCATGGTTCTATAAAAAAACAGAACCTTTTTTCAATGCAATGGAAAACGGGTATAAAAACAGTCTTGCTGCTTTTATGAAGGTGAAATGGATTGCATTGGTATTGATAGGAATTTGCTTTGGAATTATATGGATCATATTCGCAGGCATACCTTCAGAACTGGCACCAATGGAAGACCGTAATCAATTCAGGCTAAGTGTTTCTGCGCCGGAAGGTACCTCGTATGAATACATGGATGCTTATATGGACAGCCTCGCTCAAATGATAACTGATTCTATTCCTGAGAAAACAAAAATGATAAGCCTTACAGCTCCGGGCTTCTCCGGCGGCTCTGTAAACAGTGGCTTTATAAGGGTACTGCTTACTGATCCGAAAGACCGGAAAAGATCTCAGCAGGAAATAGTGGATGCAGTAAATAAAGACGTTCGAAAGCTCCCGCAGGGCAAAGCTTATGCCGTGCAGGAACAAACGATTTCTGTAAGCAGACATGGAGGCCAGCCGGTACAATTTGTAATTCAAAATAATAATTTTGATAAAATAAGAAAAGTGTTGCCGGAATTTTTAGACGAAGCAAACAAAAGCCCGATCCTTGATGGCGTGGACGCAGATTTGAAATTCAACAAGCCGGAGCTGCGGGTGAATATTGACCGCCTGCGTGCCAGTGAGCTTGGTGTAAATGTTGACAATATAGCGCAAGGCCTTGAGCTTGCTTACAGCGACAGAAGGCTCGGCTACTTTTTAAAATCCGGAAAACAATATGAAGTGCTTGGGCAGGTAGATCGCGGCGACAGAGACGACCCGAATGATTTGAGTAAAATAATGGTGAAGAATAACCGTGGTGAAAATATAAGACTGGATAATTTAGTATCAACCACAGAAGCATCTACGCCGCCGAGCATTTATCATTTTAACAGGTATAAGTCTGCAACAATATCCGCAGGACTTAATCCGGGCTACACCGTAGGAGATGGCATAAAAGAAATGGACCGCATCTCCAAAAAATTATTAGACGAGTCTTTTACAACCGCACTCACAGGCACTTCCAGGGATTATGCTGAAAGCTCCGGCAACACCTTGTTCGCATTTGTTCTTGCACTTGTACTAATCTATCTTGTTCTTTCTGCGCAATTTGAAAGCTTTATTGATCCCTTTATTATAATGATCACCGTGCCTTTAGCATTGGCAGGAGCTTTACTTTCTCTCTGGATATTTGACCAGACATTTAATATTTTCTCGCAGATAGGAATGATCATGTTGATAGGGCTTGTGACAAAAAATGGTATTTTAATTGTAGAATTTGCTAATCAAAAAAGAAAAGCAGGAATGGATAAAGTTGATGCAGTGGTAGAATCTGCCTTTTCAAGATTGCGCCCCATCCTTATGACAAGCCTTGCCATGTCGCTGGGCGCATTGCCGCTTGCATTATCTATTGGCGATGCCTCTACAAGCCGTGTGCCGCTGGGCATTGTGATTGTCGGTGGTATCTTATTTTCATTGATCCTTACCTTATACGTAGTGCCGTCCATGTATGCTTTTCTTTCATCTAAAAAAACGCCATTGAATGAAGCGTTGTAGCAGCATCCTGTTTATATTTTTTTTACAGGCATACATCTTTACGGGTCAACTTTATGCACAGGATACTTTGCTAACTGTTGATGATGCAGTGAAATATACTATCGAAAATAATTTTGCCGTCAGCATCAGCCGCAACAGCGTTGAGATTGGCGCTATTAATAATAACTGGGCCAACGCCGGCGCCATCCCGGTGATAAGCGCTACAGCTAATAAAACGATCGGTTCAAATAATCTCCAGCAAAAACTTAGCAATGGCACTACCACTATTCGTAATGGTAATGCTACAAAAAATACGAATGCAGGTGTAGCTATCACGTGGCCAATATTTGATGGATTTAAAATGTTTGCCACAAAAAGAAGGCTGGAAGAGTTGGAAAGAAATGGTGAATACGCTTTTCGCAAAGCACTGAACGAAGCAGTTTATAATGTGATTATTTCCTATTACAATGTTGTTACTATCAAAGAACAATTACGGTCCACGGCAGAACAAATAGATCTTTACCAGGAAAGATATACGCTTGCACAGCGACGGCTTGAAATAGGAACCGGGGCAAAATATGAAGTACTCCAGGCCGAGGTAGATCTTAATGAACAACAGTCTCTTTTATTATCAACCCGGAATTCTCTCGAGCTTGCCAAAGTCTCTCTCAATAATCTTATGGGCAATATGCCGGACACCGCTTACCATGTAGTGGATACAATCATTATACAATCGTTACCTGCAATGGCAGATGTACAAAATAAAATCGAGCAACAAAACCCGGACATACTTCTTGCAAATAGTGACCTTAAAGTATTGTTTGAAACGCGAAAAGAAATAAATGCTGAAAGGTTGCCCGTAGTTACGCTGAACGGGTATTACAATTTTGTAAGAAGCAGTAACGGAGCAGGTTTCACCTTATTTAACCAAACCTACGGGCCCTCTGGTGCCATAGGAATTGCTGTGCCGCTGTTTAACGGCGGACTTATAAAAAAGCAGGTAGCCGTAACCGATATACAAATAAAAAATCAGCATATTACCCTTGCTGAAACAAAGAATAATATACAGGCCACGTTGGCAAATGCCTATATCAACTACAATAATTCTTTAAAAATAGTCGCACTTGAAAACAGTAATTTAGAATTAGCCTCTGAAAATATTTTCATCGCAACAGAAAGATTTAAAACTTTAAATATCACATCGGTAGAACTAAGGCAGGTGCAGATAAGCTTCAGTGACGCAAAGAATCGCTTGTACACAGCATTGTACAGCGCAAAAATGGCCGAAGCACAGGTGGCGTTGCTTTCTGGGGATATTGGGAGTTTGTAACATGGGGCAATGGGCAATGGGCAATATAAATTAACCAACAAATCAACTATTAAACTATTAAACTATTCAACCAATCAATCAACCAACCAATCAACCAATTAACTAATCAACTAATCAATCAAACAATCAACCAATCAACAATCAACCAATCAACCAACCAATCAATCAACTATTCATCCAATCAACTATTTAACTATTTTGCATTATGCAATTAAAAGTTGGAATTATAATGGGCAGCGACAGCGACCTGCCGGTGATGGAAGGCGCTGCTGACGTTCTCAAAAAATTTAATATACCATTTGAAATAACGATAGTTTCAGCGCACCGCACTCCGCAAAGGATGATGAAATACGCTACCAGCGCACATTCCAGGGGATTAAAAGTAATAATAGCAGGTGCAGGAGGCGCTGCTCATTTGCCTGGTATGGTAGCGTCGCTTACCATCTTACCTGTAATAGGTGTTCCAATAAAATCTTCTAACTCTATTGATGGCTGGGATTCTATATTATCTATTTTGCAAATGCCTATTGGTGTGCCGGTAGCAACTGTGGCGCTAAATGCAGCAAAAAATGCAGGGATATTAGCTGCAGAGATTTTAGCGACAGCTGATGATTCTCTTAGCCAAAAAATTCTCGAGTTTAAAAATGAAATGAAAGAAAGTGTAGAGAAAAAGGCGGAGCTAATGAAAAAAGAACAACGCTAATTGTGCCCGTAAAGCATGCCACAATTAAAAGGCGCAAAGAAACTACATTTTTCTCTGCGCCTTTTTTGTTCACGACTTTACATGATTTCAAATTAGATCTTCACAAGCGGTAAAAAAGCTAAAGGCCGTGTAGTTAAGCTTGAATTATTCAGTGGCTTTACCATTTCTGTTTCTGCTCTTCTATGCTGAATAGAATTAGAAGTTCCCAAAATAAATAAAACCGGAATTGCAATACCTACAATAAGTACTTGGAATGAATACAAAATCCTTTTGAAGAGTTCAAAATTTGAAATTCTGATTTGATTTGTTACTGCGCTCATTTTTATAAATTTTTACTGTTTTAGATGTTAATTACAATACA